>JAPMTY010000011.1 GCA_026552835.1 Candidatus Methanoperedens sp. | reverse complement strand
TACGGTCAGGGTGTCCATGTCAAGCTTGTCCTGCAGCCGCTGCTGGATTGCAGGTACTCCTCCCGCCCGTTCAAAGTCTATAAGGTATCGGTCTCCTCCCGGCCTCAGATTTATAAGATGCGGCGTCTCTTTGCTTATTTCATCAAACCTCATAAGCGGAAGGTCAAGCCCGAATTCCTGCGCTATGGCTGGAAGGTGGAGCGCGGTATTAGTGCTGCCCCCTATTGCCATGTCAACGCGTATCGCATTATCAAGCGATTCCTGCGTGACTATCTGACTCGGGGTTATTTCTTTTTCCACAAGTTCAAGTATCTTCATGCCGGTATGCTTTGCAATCCTTGTCTTTTTGGCATCCACTGCATGCGCAGTACCGCATCCGGGAAGGCTCATGCCCAGCGCCTCGGTCACGCATGCCATCGTATTGGCTGTAAATAATCCGGCGCATGAACCCGCGCCGCAGCATGCGCAGTCTTCAAGAATCTTCAACTCCTCGTCTGAGAGTTTGTTGTTCTGGCGCGCTCCCACAGCCTCGAATAAAGTTATTAAATCCCGGGGTTCATCCCCGGCTATCCCCGGCATCATGGGCCCGCCTGTTACTACGATGGCGGGAATGTCAAGTCTTCCCGCAGCCATCAGGTGACCCGGAACTATCTTGTCGCATGTTGGTATCATGACTATGCCGTCAAACTGGTGCGCTTCGACCATGAGCTCGATGCTGTCTGCTATCAGTTCCCTGCTTGGCAGCGAGTTCTTCATGCCTGTATGCCCCATTGCTATGCCGTCGCATATCCCGATGGTGTTGAACTCAAATGGTACGCCGCCTGCCATGCGAATACCTGCTTTTACGGCTTCGGCGAGCTTATCAAGATGAATGTGTCCGGGTATTATCTCGTTCCAGGAGTTTACCACTCCTATGAAGGGAAGAACCATTTCTTCATCGGTCAGCCCGACTGCTTTTAATAAAGACCTGTGAGGGGCGCGTTCAAGTCCTTTTTTGATATTATCGCTTCTCATGATATGGGAGTGTAGAGGACGGCAATTATTTTAAATATTGCGTTTGGGTGGATTTGGGTGGTGGGGACTTTCAAGGGAAATATACTGAGATGCAATATTCATTCGCAACATAGTAATAGAGTTCGAATATTTAGGAAATGTTCTTAAAATAGTCAACGCTAAATAATTATAAGACCATATCTAATTGCATATTCTTAAATTCTTAAACGAAAAGGATTTAAACAAAGAGTTCAAACAACTAATAGGCTATAATTCTATGAATTATCTATTTATTATAAAATCAAATTTGAACATGTTCATTTTATCGATATTACTTATTGGTATATTGAATTATATTGGATTGCTATTTATAGAAACCGATTTTTTATTTGGATTTCTCTTCCTAATTTTGGGGTATTCTTTCTTTGTATTTTTTATTGTTCAGCTTTTCACTACTAAATTTAATTTTTAAAATATTAGATAATATCAGAAGGGGGACTATATACCCAATAAGTAGAATTAACATTACATAAATTATCTTGATATCTATTACTTCATTTGTTATTAACATATGAATAATCATAGCACTTAAAAGAAACATAAATATTAAAGATATCATAATTATGCCTACAATAATTTTCGATTGAAAATCATCTTCTTCATTTGTTTTCTTCCAATTTTCGAGAGCATGTGCAATTTTCCAAGAAAGAACCAACTCAATGGATATTGTTAAAAATAATGTTAATATTTTACTAAAGGTATCAATCATAAATTCATATCCTTTTAAGTTAAACAAATATAGCCTCCGCTTTGTAATAATATAACCAAAATCCCATTGATATGATTTAGTCTATTATCTTATTATATATAAATCTAACCGTTACGAATTGTAAAAGAATCCAAGTCAAAATATTTTAAAAAAAGCCTTCAGCATAGCGATAATTGACTAAATAGAGATCTAAAGTAATTTTTATGAACCAAATTTTGGTTTAATCTATTAGTAATTCGTCTAATTAATTTTTTGGAAAGTTATATTTTTATTATTACTAACTAATTTACTATATTAGTAATACGACAAATTGATGTTTCAATATAGTCTATCATTTCATACTAAGTTCCAAGAACTATTATTATAATTATAAACTGGAATTTTATACGACTCTCATATAAATCAATCTCCCAATTTTGACGGTCAATTATTGTATATGAGCAAGAACAGGAGTACCCCCACGCTCAGGCGCCCCGCCAGCATTTTATGTAGAATATTGAGACAAATCATCGAGGATATGATAATCCTATAACTTGTAAAGCGGTCGACTTTGCACTGAAATAGTATTACTTTGGAATTTTCTACTAACAGAGAACAAATTAGGATAAGGAATTAAATTACCTTTTTCTGCCTCATCTCTGTAATAATACAGCAACAAACAATATAACCCAGCAATAGAATTTAAAGTGTTCTTGAGATTGGCTTTCTGAAAATTTATATCTCTCTGATGCTTAACACCGTTGTAGTCCTTCCACCAGATAGGAGCTTTATTTTCGTTCCATTTTTCCCAAGGAGTTAGGTCTAACCCATAGCGTCGAATTTGTATCTTCATATCTCTAATTTTTGGAAAAATCGGATTCAGAATATTTCGATAGTCTTCCATATTTCCAGCATTTTCATCAGGCTTCACTTTGTTACATAGGAGTTTAGCGACCACATCAACTTCTGAAGCTGCAGATAAAAGTAGGCGTACCAATTCTATCGAATAAGTCTTTTCATTTTTTTTTGTAAACTCTATATATCTCGATAATTTCTCAACATCCGAATCAAATGCTAAAAAATAATTCCAGTGGACAAGCTTAGGTTTTTCTTCAATGCCCATGAATATACCTCCGTTGCCTCAATGATCCCAGCCAACAACCCTAAAGTTTCAGCCAAATCATTTCAACCCATAACGTCACTATTATAAGATTCTCAAAGATATATATATATTCATTCCATTGGTCTCGCTTAAGATTTTTTTAAAACACCGATTTTACAATTTTGTATCAATTATTGTATACGTGCTAAGACGTGCGCCGCCTGAAGGTGCGAACAAGCCCGCATCCGCCTGCGTGCGGTAAGGCGGCATCCTGCGCTCAAGCGGGCGCTAGGTCGCGTGAAGCCGCTCATCGGTGCATGTTATTAAAATGCGCCTCAACTTTGCGTTCTTTGCGGTGAAAAGCGCCACATATATATCACTTTATTAATATTAAATTATTGGCGCCGATGCAAATCTGCGTTCATCTGCGTTTATCTGCGGTTATAATTTCGATAAAGTTGCATCGGCTTCTATTGGCGCGCCGTACAGTTAAAAAATATTTAACTTTGAGTTCGTACGTAAGCCCTTACGCTGCTGCAACTGAAGGCATTTCCAATTTAAGACCCGTCAAATCTTCCATCTTGAATTTTTCTTTTATGTTAAGAATTTCTATTCCTACAACCTTGCCACTGGCATCGTAATCAACGATAAGCCCCTTCTTAATTTCCTCGCTCTCTTCTATCGGGTCTTCGCTGATTCTGAAGTAGAGCGCATCACTTTCCAGATCGACTTTAATTCTCATCTTTGATTCCTCAACCTTTTATCATAAAACATTGTTATCACTGTATATGGTTCTTCTCTTCCTTTAATAACTATTCTCAAAACTTTTTTCCCAATCTTTTTAAATGCATGCCAAACATCAGCTTCAACCTCATCAGTTACCTGCCGATCAGGATTCCTTATGACAGAGATAATTTCTTCTTTTGTAAATGTTCTCTCTATCAGCATATCTTCGGCATGTTTGGTGAAGCTAACTTTAACCATTCAGCGTTATTTTAGATGGGATGTTATATAAAAGCTCACGATCGTCAAAAGACAAAACACCAAATAGATGACTTAACCTTGGTGCGGGAGGCGTCTGCGCTCAGGCGGGCGCCCGGTCGCGTGAAGCCGCTCACCGGCGCATTAATAGGTTACTATACTGCCCTCAGCTTTGCGGTCTTTGCGAACTTTGCGGTGAAAAGCGCCACAAATATATCAATTTATTACTATTAAATTATTGGCGCCGATGCAGCAAATCTGCGTTCATCGTGCTGAAACCTTCAGGGTTCTCAGACTTGGAATGGATAAGTATATATAACGTCAAAATCATGCATAAAAGTGGTGATTGGAATGGCGATTTTAAAAAAATGGAAACTTGTTGTACTCTTAGCAGTTATTCTTATTTTATCGGGTTGTGTTACTCCACCACCTCCAACTCCTTCTCCTTCACCGACTTCAACCGTGACTTCTTCACCCACCGCTACGCCTCAAGTAAACGTGGATACTCTGCTTCGTTCTCTGGCTGAAGACAAAGAATTCAGTTTCGGTTACAAGGCATACTATCCATTATCTGCTTCGCCCACGATGAGCCAACTAATAGGAATTGGCCCGAAAGACATGCCTGAATTATTGGCACAGATGAATAGCAGCAGTGACCCACAGTACAGGAAAAGCTTACTATTTATAATTGCACAAATTAACGACCCGAGATCTGAGGAGACACTTATTTCGGCCTTGAAGGACAATGATCTCAATGGTCTCTCGGCATATCTTCTTGGCAACTACCTTTACCGTCCAGCCAGTGGAGATTATAATAGGCCTGAGAGCTTCGTAAGAGATAGAAAAAATGTATTAAATTCCCTCTTTCCTCTTCTCAGAAATTCTACGCTATATCCTATCAGAGCAGATAATTTCGAAGCTCGCCCTCAAGTTGGAGACTTGGCGATTGCCTCGTTCATAAGGATCGGTGGCGTGAAAAATTTCAATATTGATCAGAACAAGTATAGGTGGATTGGTTGGGAGATCCCTGAGTTAAGTGAAAGCGACAGGAAGGATCTATTGCAGGCTTCAGAAACTTTCTATGAAAAGTCGGGTGGAGGTGAGGCATATCCTCCACCTGATGGAGGAATAAAAGGGGAGATTCCACCCGCAAATAAAAATGTGACCAATCTAACGGTAGCCAATGGCACATTCACCTTTGTTAAAGAAAAAATTCCTGCTACCAAGAATTCCTCTGAAGTTACATTGAATTTTACAGCTAAAGCTACTCTGGATTGCACAAAAATACTCTTTATCCAAATCGTCAGGATAACTGACCCTTCAGGCGTCCATGTCTACCCTGGGGGACCAGGGGGTCGGATGGCGGGTCGCGCTACACCCGATGGATGGTCACTTGACCGATACGATGACATGACCAGCCCTTATTATGGTACAGACAATACAGGTGGCGATCAGGACAATAATCACAACGGCAGACCTGGTGGAGATGATTCTTGGATGTGGGATAAACCAAGTGGTTTCCATGGTTATAAATTCGAATTTGAGACCTGTGCTATCTGCGCTGGAGGTACAGATATCGGGAAGTGCTACGGCTGTATAACCTGGGGCTTCAAAGTCAATGATGACGGAAGCATAACGCCGTCTGGCGAGGGAAATAGTGACAAACCCTCTGACAATTTCCAGAAGGCTGCAGATAAATGGAACGGCCAGGCTGGGAATACGAAAACTAAGTGAACGGGGTGAAGTAATTAATGCGGGGCGAATTCCAGCGTCTCGCTTCAGATAAGAACTTCACTTCAGGTTACAAGGCTTACTATCCCATATCAGCATCGCCCGCAATGAGTCAAATAATTGGCATGGGTACCCAAGTCTTGCCCGAACTACTGACCTGGATGGAGAGCAGCAGCGACCCGCAGTTCAGAAAAGCCTTACTTTTTATTCTCGCTCATGTCGACGACCCGAAAGGTGAAGAAACACTCATTTTAGCTATGAATGACTATGATCTTAATGGCCTCGCTGCGTACCTCCTCGGCAACTATCGTTATCGCTCTTCAAGCGGGGAATATAATAAACCGGAGAACTTCATAAGAGATAAAGACAAAGTCCTAAAATCCCTTCTCCCCTTCCTAAAAAATACACATGAATATCTCATCCATGCAGACGGATTCGAGGTTAAACCACACGTGGGAGACCTTGCAATTGCTTCTTTCATAAGAATTGGCGGGTTGAATAATTTCAATATTGATCAGAGCAAGTATAGGTGGATTGGTTGGGAGATTTTGGAGTTTACAGATGAGGAGAGAAAAGACTTAATTAATGCGATAGAAATATATATGCTCAGCGGTTAGTTTTTGAGCTGAGATTTCATGAATTTTGGCGTTCCATTTCAGGCTTTATAACCCATTTCAAGAATTCTATACGTGCCAAGACGTGCGCCGCCCGTGCGGAACAAGCCCGCATCCGCCTGCGTGCGGGAGGCGACAGTCCTGCGCTCAAGCGGGGCGCCCGGTCGCGTGAAGCCGCTCATCGGCGCATTAATATGTTACTAAAATGCGCCGCAACTTTGCGGTCTTTGCGGTGAAAAGCGCCACAAATATATCACTTTTTTAATATTAAATTGTTGGCGCCGATGCAGCAAATCTGCGTTCATCAAAGCCGAAACCTAACGGTTCTCGACTCGGCGCCCACATATCACGAAAAAGAATAGACGCATAAGACTATATATTACAAAAGTTAAACTAACTTATTGAGAGGGAAATAAGACCCATGGAGGGGGAGGTGAAGAGTAATGCCAAAATACATTGATCAGCATGCGATGAAGCCCTTAAAACCAGAGCAACTTCGAGAACTTCAGAATGCGCCTGCGGATGAATTCGGGGTCACACACCACGAGATCATTTTCAGCGAGAAAGACAACAAAATATGGTGCATCCTTGATGCTCCTAACAAGGCAGCCGTTGAGAAGCACCATGCGAAGGCGAAAGTTAAGATCGACTGGGTTTATGAGATAAATTCTACTCGTAAATGAGTCGTTCTTCGAAAGGCATCCTTAGAGGCATGAGCATCCGAACTGGAGATGCCTCGTTTTTTTTTAACGAAGTCGGTAATTCAAATACGGTAGGTTTTTTGTGCATCAATAAAAATTTCTTGGAAAAATAGGTCTCTGTGTCCTTTGTGCGCTCTGTGGTTTTTGATGTGGGTTGATTGCATCGCTTTCTATCGGCGCGCCGAACAGTTAAAACTATTTAACTCTGAGTTCGTACGAGTTCCGTGCGCCTCCCCATATGGTGCAAGCCCGAAGAGATTTTAAAAGAGATAAGTTTAAGGAAACAGGATTTCTTTCTGATTTCCAGGAGACATTTAAATTGAAGTTTGACCTGAAAAAAATAACAAAAAAACAGGTAGCTGTGATACTTATCTTTATTATTGAAGGGGCTGCAGCGTATGGTTTATGGGATATATACACAACGCCTGAAATTGCGGTGAATGATACTTCGGTCGCGAACGCACCTTCCAGTTACGTCTTCAAACCAAGCGTGAGTATCGGCTGCAGCAGGGTTGTCTGGAAGGATACAGAAGTTCACCTGTCAGCGACTACAAACCTTCGGACTGCGAAGCTTGAATGGTCAATCGACAATAAAACCATAGGTACGGATAGGAACCTTGTTTATACTTTTGCGCCCGGTACGAACGCAGTTATCTTAAAAGCAGTATCGAGCAATGATTCACTTCAGGATGAAGCCCGGATTATCGTCGTGAACTCAACCGATGGCATTCTGGCTGAAGCAGTAACAGGGAGCATGACCAACGAACGCGTTTTCATGACAAAATACAATGATGCAACTCATTACATAGACGGCGTCTCAGTTATCCTGGACGGAAAAGACATGGGTACAATTCCGGAATGCAGGAAAATGACCGTTTCCGGCCTTGCCGCCGACGCTCATGCATGGAAAGCGACTTTCCATGGCAACGATATCGGAAGCGGGAGTTTCAATCTTGAAACTGTGACGAAAATCAAGATAACAAGGATTGATATCGCAGGAAGCTATCGCGCCGGGGATACTGTAAATGCAAGGATATACCTCCTGAATACCGGAACCGTTCCAGTAAAACAGTTTTCCATAAAAACGCTTGCTGTGAACCACAAGTTTGAATGGATGGGTGACATTTCGAAAAAAGAGTTTACAAGCAACTTTGATTACGAGCTAAAACAGGGGGATTCTGTTGAAATACCTGTGCAAGTTACGATTCCTGAAAAAGTGAGTGGTGTAAGACCCGCGGGAGATTATTCGATTACAATCCAGCTTATTGTCAATAATAACGTGATGGAAACACAAACCATGAAAACCGTGGTTGTTTGAATGAGAATTCAGTCCTCGTCGTAGATTTCATCATGCATTTCTGATAAATCTTCTGACGTCTGGAAAGTACGCATCTTGAAAAAGGGGTCTTCCAGGTATTTTTCTTCGGACATTTACTATCAACATTTAGAAATACCATTTAGACATTAAATATTTATCGTTTATAAAGATTAAATCTGGCTTGTTTTGAGTTCTTTTACCATTTGCAGTAAAAGCGCCATATATATATATTTGATTAATATTAAATTATTGCGCCGATGCTGTTGGAACAAGGATTGCACGGATGACACTGATCACACGGATTTTAATTATCCGTGGAAATCCGTCAAATCCGTGTCATCCGTGTGCGTCGCGGTAATTCGGCGTTCATCTGTGGTTTATAATTTCGATATGTTGCGGCTGCATCGATTTCTATCGGCGCGCTGGACAGTTGAAAAATGTTTGACTCCAGAGTTCGTACGAGTTCGTATTAGTTCGCTGTTAATGTTTTGTGTCTGTTAATAATCATTCCAATGAACAAAGTTAAACTTTTTTTCCAATATTTTTTTTCTCTGTGTCCTCTGTGCGCTCTGTGGTTTTTGAGGTGAGACGGTTGCATCGACTTCTATCGGCGCGCCGAACAGTTAAAACTATTTAAATCTGAGTTAGTATAAGTTCGCTGTTAACGCATTTTGTTTTTCCCTACAACCCCATCCTCTTCGCAATCTCCCCGACCCCACGAAACGCCACCGAATCCTCCGGCAGCTCCGCAAGCGGTCTCCCCTCAAGGTCAAATCTCGCAAGCGTCTCATCAAAAGGCACAACACCCACAAGGTCCATCTTCAACTCCCTCGCATACTCCTCAATCCTTGCGCGGTTCTCGGGTGTGACCTTGTTCGCTACCACGTGCATTTTCTTAATATTCAGATTCAGCGACTTTGCCAGTTCCCGTATCCGCTCAGCAGTCTGGAGGCCGCGGCGCGACCCGTCCGTGACCACGAGCAGTTCATCCACATCGCGGATTATCCGCCGCGACAGGTGCTCAAGCCCTGCAGCCGTGTCGATTATCGTCAGGTCATAGTTCTTAAGGATCCTGTCCATAATCCCGCGCAAGAGATTATTTGCAAAGCAGTAGCAGCCCGAACCTTCAGGCCGACCCATCACCAGCAGGTCGTAATGCGGCATCTCTGTGAGAACCTCATACACTTTCGATTCCAGCAGCCTCTCCTTATTTGTATCTGGAGCCATCTTATCGCGCTCCTGCAGCATGAATTCCCTCATGTCGCCGATTGTCTTCTCAACCCTGACGCCAAGCACGTCCGGCAGGTTGGAATCCGGGTCTGCGTCAATGGCAAGCAGCGTTTTTTTGCCAAAGGACAGGTGTTTTATCAGCATCCCGGCTACCGCTGTTTTTCCTGTTCCGCCCTTGCCTGTGATTGCGATTACTTTCATGGTTTTTGTCTCCATTTTTATAATAAATTTATTTTTATTCAGAAAAATTGATATTCTTAACTTTTGTAACGTTATTGAAAAGCAACCTTTCCTCATCCCCTTCTTCTCATTAAATGCGCTATCATGACCAGCCCAGCGATTGCAAATATTATTTCAAACCCAGGTGCTTTTTGCAACTTCGATGCTTTATCAAATGCTTCATTTGCTTCATCTTTTCTTCCAAGATTCTTAAGAGCCAATCCTTTGTTATACCACGCTTCAGCATGTTGTGGATTAATCTTCAAGGCTTCATCAGAGGCTTTGATTGATTCTTCGTATCTTTTCAGTTCGTAAAGAGCAGCTCCTTTGCTTAACCAAGCTCCAGCTTCCTGTGGATTGATTTTCAAGGCTTCATCATAGGCTTTGATTGCTTCTTCATATCTTTTCAGTTCGGCAAAAGCATTCCCTTTGTTAATCCACGCCGAAGCAGACTGTGGATTGATTTTCAAGGCTTCATCATGGGCTTTGATTGCTTCATCATATCTCCCAAGATTTTGAAGAGCAACTCCCTTGTTATTCCACGCCTCAGCAAATTGTGGATTAATCTTCAAGGCTTCATCGTAGGCTTTGATTGCTTCATCGTATCTTTTTAGATCAGCAAGAGCATGTCCTTTGCCATACCACGCATTAGCAAATTGTGGATTAATCTTCAGTGCTTCATCGTAGGCTTTGATTGCTTCATCGTATCTTTTCAGTTCAGCAAGAGCATTTCCTTTGTTATACCAAGCATAATCATTTTGAGGATTGATTTTCAAGGCTTCATCATAGGCTTCTATTGATTCATTGTATCTTTCTAAGGAGCGAAGTGCATTTCCTTTGTTATTCCAAGCTTCAGCAAATTGTGGATTAATCTTCAAGGCTTCATCATAGGCTTCTATTGATTCATTGTATCTTTTCAGTTCAGCAAGAGCGTATCCTTTGTTATGCCACGCCACAGCATCCTGTGGATTAATCTTCAAGGCTTCTTCAAATGCTTCATTTGCTTCCTCGTATCTTTTTAGATCAGCAAGAGCAACACCTTTGTTATACCACACTTTATCAGCCTGTGGATTAATCTTCAATGCTTCGTCATAGGCTTTGATTTCTTCTTCATACTTTCCCGATTGACCTAAATTAATCCCTTTATTAAACCATTCTTCAGCACTTTTTGCCTCAACTAATGACGGCATAATTGAAAAGAATATCAAACATATAATAAATATACTCAATCCATTTTTTATTAATTCTGGATGTATTTCAAATATTTTGGGATATTTCATATGTTTCTCTCCATCTTTATTTAATGTTTATTGCTGTTTTGCATAGGTATCTTTTCTCAAAAAAGTTCATCATTCTAAATCTTATTTAGACCTGCCCAAAAAATATCATCAAAATGTTGTTTAATTGCTGTATTCTTACTCCTATTCTTAGAAAAAATAATCTCTTTCAGACTATATTGAAAATACCCTGAAATTCCTTGCCAAATATTTATGCCAAAACCAGGTTTTTCACATAATTTCTTTTTAAATTCCTCTGGTGAAATCGGTGACATAATGTAAATCTTTAATCCATAATCTCTAATGGCTTTAGATATTATGCCATTGATATGTTTATCACTAAAACCATAACCTATTATAAGCAAACGGCGTTCATTCTGTGAAAGTACATTTTCAAAAATTTCAAAGTAATATTTCAATAGCGGTTCCTTCTGGATTTGTTCAGTTTTACCTCTCCCAATAACCATTTTTTGTGTACCATCGAAGCTTATCCAATTATACGAACCATGAAGCTTTATCAGGAAAAAATTTCCATCTGATAACATATCAGTGTTCCGACTTAGCTCCTCCTCATTAGGTAACTGACAATAGTCTTCTCGATTCAATGGTTTATTAAAATAAGTTGTGAACCAGTTGGGATTATTTTTGATTCCTGGAATAGAAACTTTTGCATCGTGATGGTTATGATAAAGTCTTTCAAAAAACAAATCTTGGTTGAGTGTAAAGATAAAACTTTTAATACTTGTTTCAGGATAAACGTAATGTGTAACATTGTTAGCCCCAGTGTAACTATAACTTCCTGTTTCACTAAACTTACTAATCAAATCATTAACAATATAAAGCTCTAATGGATTTGGGTGACTAATAATAAGCTGCCTAAGAATTGAGTCAATATACTCATATGCAGACTTCACAGCATCGTCGATAGCTTTTTTTTCATCATCTGTATATGAACCTTCCATTATAGAATAGTAGATTGATTCATAATCGAAATCGTCTGACATTAATTCTTTAATTTTCGGTTGAGCCTGGATTTTTTCATGGTTAAATATTTCAGCCCACATCTCACTTGCCAGCAGACCCCCGAAATTTTTAGTAAAACCAGCCCCAGTTAACAATATATTTTCACTGGTTTGAATAGTCATATTATTATATTCCATTCTTCCAAATCATAACATCCATTTATATATAATCTTTCTTAGGGTTGAGGAAATATAAAGTGGTGAATTTTATAAAACAAACCGCAGATAAACGCGGATGAACGCAGATTTGTTCATTGGTACTTTTGGTTCAATATATTTTTTAACTGACTCTGACGTTCTTTGAGGTGTTATTCAATTTAACCGCAAAGACGCAAAAGGCGAAAGATAAAGTTCGTTGTCGATATTTTCATCAACTTTGTTTCTCTTTACCTTTCAATACAATCCTTTCGATGGTGATTTTAGCGTTCTTGAAAACAAGTTTCATGCCCTCTCCGCCTCCGAACTGCGGCATCATGGGCATTCCGGCAGGCATTGTCACGGCTGGCGCAGGCATAGAAGACCATGCAGGCGCCGCCGAAGCGCTCTCCTGGGGTGCGGCTTCCACAGCAGCTTCTTCCTTTGCCCAGCGCTGGGTAATCGGGTGCTGCTTTTTCTCAAGATAATCACGAAGCGTCTTCAGGTCGGTAACTTCCTCTTCAGTAGGTATCTTATCCATAAGTTCCGAAGGTATGTCTGCCTTGATTTTTTCCCTGAGGTTCTTTGGCATCCAGATTACACGGTTCCAGCCGCCGTCAGCCTCTATGAACTTTGGCGAGCGGAAATAATTCACCCCGACGCCAAGGAAACCTATTATCTGCTTTCCTCCGCCGGTCTGTCCTGCCATTGTCGAGAAAGCAAGGCCGTTAGGAGCGGTTCCGCTGAAATCCCTGTCAACCCATCCGATGCCATCCACTTCAGGAATGTAAAACCCGACCACTTCAAAACATCCGCAGCTTGTGTGAGGGTACTCGAAAAACGAGTGCAGCTTGATACGGGAATACTCACCGCCCGATAGTGCTACGGCTTTCTCATTGACACCTGAGTATTCGCCGCCAACCTTGTCTATTATCTCGCCTTTGGGAATGGCGAACTGCGGCCCTTCAGGGTCAACCTTAGCAGCGGCGCGCCCGTCAAACCAGTTAATAGCGCCGCATAAGGATATCCTGTCCGGCGTCACGACGCATACGTTTGTGGGCGCAAAGCTCTGGCAAAGGGTGCAGCCGTAGAACACATCCACGTCCTCATCATGAAGACCTTTTGTCCGGGCATCCCTTGCCTCGTATATTTTTATTGCATCTGCTCTTTGTTTTTCGACCTCTTCAGGGTCGGTGATATACGTGGCTTCTATTTTCTCGATAAAAGGCAGCTCGTTCTTGAACAGCATCATGGTGGCTTTAGCTACCTGTTCAAAGGACTTGAGCCC
>JAPMTY010000082.1 GCA_026552835.1 Candidatus Methanoperedens sp. | reverse complement strand
TGAAGGTTACGGATGACGGCTCGTCTTCTGGAACTGTCGTTCTCTGGAACGAAGACAACTCGGTAAGTCTGACACAGGATTCAACAGTTGACATTGCAGGCAACATGAAGTTCCTGGTAGCGGACAGCACATCATCAAGGTTTTACCCCAAGGTTGACTACCAGATAGGCACATCAGTAACAGGCACAGGCACAGCAACAGGCACAGCAACAGGCACAGCAACAGTAAACGGAACAGCAACAACAAACGGAACTGCAGTTACAACCGTAACAGCAGTAGAAACAAGCACAGCAGTTGAGACAGCAACTCCAGCCCCAACAGCAACAGCAAAAGAGCCGGGCTTTGAGGCAGGATTAGCAATTGCAGGCTTGCTTGCAGTAGCGTTCCTTGTACTGAGACAGAGAAAGTAAATATATAAATTCGAAGGGAGCAATCCCTTCACATTTTCTTTTTTTTTAGAAATTTTAAGTTACAATCCAAACTAATTTTCATAAAACAAAACCTATAACTCATCTCTCTCCAACACTGGATCGATGGATGAAATTGCCCGCTCTGTAAACATTCTGTATGAAAGATACCCGTACCCCTCTCTCCCAATCCGCAATGAACATGACCTTGTAAGTAAACTCCATGCTAATGTCATGTCAAAAATCCTTTCCACCGCGGAATTGGAGCCCCACTCACTTTACGGGAAAGAAGTGATTGACGCAGGCTGCGGCACTGGAGAAAAGTCGTGTTATTTTTCATATCACGGCGCCAGCGTGACCGCGCTTGACCTCAGCAACTCCTCGCTTGAGGCTGGAAAAAAGCTTGCGGGAAAATTCAAATTGAAGGTTGATTTTAACAGGTGCGATATAGCAGAATTCAAAACCGAAAAAAAGTTTGATCACATATTCTGTCTCGGGGTGCTGCATCATACCAGCGACCCTTACATGCGTTTTCATGTGCTTGCAGGACTTTGTAAACCCGGCGGGACTATTACCGTGGGATTATATAATCGATACGGCAGATTCATCCACAGGGTACGAAGGCTATGGATAAAATTACATGCAGGCGAGGATATCCAGAAGCGAATGTCATTTGTTGAAACCTCTATATACAGGGGGAAATTCAAGAATACGAATGAACAGGCCTATGCTGCGGATAAGTATGCCAACCCCTATGAGAGTTATCATTCAGTCGGGGAGGTAATTGGCTGGTTCAATAAAAATAATATTACTTATATTGGCTCACATCCGCGTACTGGAACAGGAAAGCTTCAAATTTTTTTATCCGAATTAAAGTGGTTAATTAAAAGGAACGGCTTTTTCATAATATCAGGCAGGAAAAATTGAATGAAGTGGCGTTTCATTGACTTGGATCTGATTGACGGCTTCTATAGCGCGGCGCTTTTTGAATCCATAGCAAAGCATGTGGGCGCAGGTTCATCGCCTGAAACTATCTTTTTCTGGCGCGTCCGGTTTCCTGCCGTATATCTTGGTTATCACCAGTGCGTAGAGGATGAGATTCATGCTGACTTCTGCAATCGGAGCAACATCGGGATAGTACGAAGGATACTCGGAGGCGGGTGCGGTTTCTGTGATGAGAAACAGATACTTTATTCAGTGATTGGACGGGAAGGCGGCGTGATTCCAGGCGATATTCAATCCGCATATACAAAAGTCCTGACTGGCGTGATTATCACTCTTGAAACATTAGGTGAAGGCGGTGAAATTGAACCTGCGCGAAACGCAGTCTATTCAAAAGGTAAGAAGATTTCCGGGAATGCACAGGGGCGCATTGATGGCGCTGTGCTGGTAAATGGCAGCTTGTTACTGGATTTTGATTTTGAACTGATGGATAAAGTATTGAAAAATCCCACAAAAAACCTCCAGCATGTGCCTTCTGCCAGGGAAGGGATGATAACCCTGAAGGAAATGGGCATTACCGATATTGAATATGTTAAAAAAGTATTGAGACAGGGGTTTGAAAAAGCGCTTGGCATACAGACAGAGGATGGGCAGGTGACCTCGTTTGAAGCTGATACGGCAAATCAATTAATGGGTAAGTACATGCAAAAAGATTGGACATACAGGATGGATATCAAACGCGCTCTCAGGAAAAAACCTGCCGTGCCTTCTCTTCTGCAATCCGGATGACATCCCTTACAGGAACGCCGGCTTCCCGGGCGGTTTTTTTACAATCCTCAAATTCGGCTGATATATTCAGCAGGACACCCCGCATATCCCTTGCAACCTTAACAGCTATTGGAAACATCCGGTTGTTAATTGTTATATCCACTTTCCCCATCTCTCTCCGGGCCATCAATCTGTGTTTTACCGGGATTATCCTGACACCGAGAGAGCCGGTTTCTTCAATTATTTTTCTTGCAAGCTTCCCGGAATCCTCAGGTTTTGCAATAACCTGGATAATCTGGCCGCTTCGCCCTTTTTTCATGGTAGTTGGAATTATGGATACATCCTTGGCACCTGCACCCAGCAATTCATCGATGAGGTTGCCCAAAACCTGACCCGTGACATCATCAACATTGGTTTCAAGCATCTCGATTCTGTCTGAGATTAGAGCCTCATCGATTTCGCCTGAGATTATCCTCAGGACGTTGGGAACTGCACCGTCACCGCTCCCGGCGCCGTATCCGATGCGTTCGGTCTTCATTGGGGGACATTCGCCTTTTTCATTGACAAAATACGCAAGTAATGCAGCGCCTGTTGGCGTAAGCAATTCCCCTTTGACAGGACCTTGCTGCCAGGGCAGGGAATATTCCTTCAGGATTTCAAGCACAGCCGGGGCAGGTACAGGGAATTTCCCATGCGAGAACTCAATAAATCCCATGCCCACCGAGATTGGAGTGCAGTAAATCCTGCACTTTTTTAAACCGAGGTCATGAAAAGCCGTACATGCCCCTACAATATCCGCAATCGCATCCTCCTGACCCAGTTCATGGAAGTGAAGTTTTTCAAGAGTTGTTCCGTGGACTTTAGATTCAGCTTTCCCGAGGATGTTAAAGACCGAAATCGCATCTTTAATTATCTCCGGATGAAGTTCAAGTGAGTTGATGCGCTCAAGGATTTCCCCGAATGTCATGCTCCCTTCTTTTTTCGTGACCACATTAACCGACTGCGCCGAAATGCCTTTTTTAGCGGCTCTTGAAAATTCAACCCCGACATGTGCGGCTGACTCCATTGCTTCCCTGACTTTTTGTGGAGAAGCCCCAATATCGAGGAGAGCGCCGACAATCATATCGCCTGATGCGCCTGAAAATGGGTCAAATACTATGGCTTTCATCGTTCCAATCTATATCCTTATTAGGATTTATAAACACTGTCTGGATTTATAGAAGAAATACCCTATTACACCTATCGTTATCAGAGGTGACACCCATTCCTGTACAACGACCCCGAAACTTTTAAGCACCATCGTTATTCCCAGGAAAAATATGGAATACATTGCCCCGTTTTTAAGGTAAATGTACCTCTTGATATTGTCGATATTACTCACAGTCAGCTGCCTTACTACGAAAGCCCCGATTCCGTTGCCAATCAGTATCAGTGGCACGGATAGCGTGAATGCAAACGCTCCCACTACGCCATCTATAGAGAATGTTGCGTCTATGACCTCAAGATACAGGATTTTGCTCCAGTCGCTCATGTTCGTGCCGCCTACGAGTTCTTTTTCGTGCTCTTCTGCATTCTGCTTAAAACCGTGGGTTATGAAAAAAGCCGTTGACCCTACAACTGCGCCGAATGCCATAAACGGATGCTGTTTCAGGGCAAACCAGACGATGACCGTCAGGATTATGGAGACGATCGCGAAGAACCATACGCCGTGCTGGTGGAAAAACCTCTCGCCGCGCAGTCCATAGTTTTTAGCTTCGATGAACAGCCAGTGGAAAAACAGGAAAATAAGGAAAATCCCTCCACCGACAAGTAAAAAGGGCGCAGAATCCTCAATCATCTCTTTTATCTTCGGGTCTTCACTGAAGGTGGCGGTCAATGCTCCAACCGGTCCCAGTGATGGATTGGTTGCCCATACAATAAGCCAGGGCAGCATTCCCCTTACAACAAAGACCGCAAAAAGCAATCCGTATAGTAAGAACCACCGTCTTGCTCTCATGGACATCGTGGAAAGCACTTCGGCATTTATCACAGCGTTATCGATGCTGCTTATGGTCTCGAACAGAATGAGACCAATAACAATTAGGATAATTGAGAATATGTCCATGTTCACCGAACCTTTTTAACCGATAACTGATTCAAACTTGCGTTTCACTCACCGTGAGTAAATAATCATTTTCATGGAATATTTTTTTACAAAGTTCCACTCGGGCGAAAAAATAAGGATTATTTTACCCATTGATTATTTTTATAGCTCTTACTTTAATAGGAAGTTCCAGCGTATGGTCTTCAGCCGTTGATATATTATCTCCAAAATAATATACAACCCTGCCTTTCACCGTAAAATCCCCTACCTGGCTCGTCTTTATCCTTACTTCTATATCCCTTGCGCTGCCCGGGTCAAGCTTATATGTCGTAGTAAACTGGCCTGCTCCTGAAGTAGCGAATTCCGAAGACGTTACAGACATACCCGAAGGTGGGATTAAAATCACCTGGACATTCATCACCGGTTTTGTAATAAGATTAACCGCTGATAACTTTAGTATAATATCTTCCCCAATATCCACATCCGTCTTCTCACCGTAAAGGTTGACACTTGCAGAAGCTACAGGAGTTGTTGTCCCGGGTGCAAGTGTGGGCGTGGCAGCAGGTGTACCAAACGTCACGACAGGCGCCTCCTCTGCTCCTCTTGAAGCTTCGAAGTACGCCCTGCTCTTAAAACCAAACATGTTAGCTATTATTGATGCGGGCATTCTCCTTATCATAGAATTATATATTTCGGCCTTATCCTTGTAACGCATCCTCTCAACTGCAATTCGGTTCTCTGTGCCTTCAAGTTGCGCCTGAAGAGCAGGAAAGCTATCTTCCAGCTTTTTAAACGCAGGATCCAGAGCCTGTGCAGCCTGTATTTTCTCTTCGCTAGTTGTAGCATTATTCCATTGATTTTGATACTTAATCACATCATTTAAAATCTTTTCTTCCTGCGCCGCAGAGGCTTTAACAGTATCAACAAGATTTGGTATAAGATCGGCTCGCCTCTGGTACTGGTTCTCTACCTGTGACCATTGCGCATCAACACCTTCTTGCGCCGACACAAGACCGTTATATGTGACAAAGAACCAGCCGCCAAACAACAATACGAAGACAAATACAACAGCAAGTGATGTTTTCAAACTCATTCAGTCACCTTGAAATGGTCAACAATTTCACCTATGGCAGTAAGTACCCTGATGAGTTCCCTGATATAATGCTCCTTATCTTTCCTGAGTTTAGCTTTTCCCTGCCGTATATCATGGATTTCTTTTAAGACCTGCACGTCTATACCATAACCTCCTGAAACAACTTTGAACATATCCTGCGTATCGCTATATTGTAAGTCCTTAAGGTATATCAGCCCGCCAATCATCGGTACAAGCGTGGGGACTGCTGAAAGGATGAGAGCTTCAAGATGCCTGTCTTTTAATTGGAGATATTGCCTGCGAAGATGAATCAGCTTTGAACGAAACTCAAATTCAAGCTGGTGGCGCAGGTTTTCTTTGGATATCTCTATATCCTTCAGTATGTCATCGCCATAATGTATCCTGTGATTCTGCCTGATATTTAAAAACTCGATTGGAAATACGTCCACCCCGTCTGTGAGTTCTTCTTTTGTAAATATGAAAGGTATTTCCTTAAGCTTCTTGAGTTTTTGTAATTCATCAAAATCAAGGGTGTTGCAAATTGCAAGAAGGTTTGTTTCATCTCCTGTATAATATTCTGCAAGCGTTACCAGATTTTCTCCGAGCAGTTCTTTAATTTTCGTTTCTATCTCCATATTATCACCTCGTAAACTTTACCACTTACCCCCAAATCCTCCGCCGCCCGACCTTCCGCCGCCGAAACCCCCAAACCCACCCCCTCCTCCTGAAAACCCGCCTCCGCCAAATCCTCCTCCGAAGCCGCCCCCACCGTGCCAGCCCCCTCCGCCGCCAGAACCCCAATTCCAGCCGCCGCCAATCGGAATCTCCACAAGTCGTTCTCTATAGCGATTCCTTCTTCTCCATTCTTCATCATATCTTGGTCTATTCATTGCACTCAGGATGATAATAAAAAATATTATTGCAACAATGAAAACAATACCGCCCCAGTTGTTTTGCATCCCCTGATCGTTCATTTGCGGATTGTACGGTGGTGGAGGTGGCGGGGGCGGATTCGATGGCATACTGTACTGGGATATTACTTCTTGATTACCTTTGACCAGCCCTTCGACTACCACCATTGAGTCGTATATGCCTTTACCGTATTCACCATTCCTGAAATTCGGCACGATAATCCTGTCCCCGATATTAACCTTCATGCTGTCCGTGACAGTGCCTTCAAGCCCGTAGCCCACTTCAAACCTGTACTCCCGTTCCTGTTTTGCTACCAGGATTAAAAGACCGTTGTCGTTATCCTTTTTCCCTATGCCCGCCTGCTGAAAGAGATTTACGGCATACATCCCTATCGGTTCCCCGTCAAGAGAATCTACGGTGACTACGGCAATATCCACAGTGCTTTCTTTTTCAATATTCTGCGCAAGCTGTGTTATCTTATCCTTATAAACAGGGTCTATAATATTGGCATTATCAGTGACAAAAGCATTGAGTTTCGGGTAACTTGCACTCGCTACGGGCAGTAACAGGATTAAGATAATCAGTAGTATCCACTTCGCCATAATTTATTCCTGAACGTATTGGATTCAAACAGTATAAAGGATTCCTTTAACTTAACCGTGAGTTAATTGAGGTCGTTTTAAAAAGAAAAAAGAAAAAAATCGGTGTAAATTACACCAATTTCTTTATTGGGTGTGATTCTGCAAGAACGCTAAGACCGAGGTCTTTTGCGGTTTCACCCAGCATTATATCCACCATTGCCACAGCAGGGAACACCTTCTTGACATTCTCTATCGGGCCGTAGAGCAGGAAATTCGCGCCCATTATCTGAGCAACAAGGTTTGTGCCTATGTCCACTGGAGGCCATGACTCTGTCTTGGCGTCAGGGTCAGATTTCTTGTATTTCTTCATCCAGTCCCATGCAGATGCCATGTTATGGAAACCTCCTCCAACCGGCAATCCCAATTTGCCTTTTACAGCAAGAACCGACCTGATTGTAGCGCCCGCACCCGCTCCGAGAGGCGTTGCGGCTACGTCCACAAGAGGTCTTGTGATTCCAACTTCCTTCGCGACATCGAGCATGCCTTTTGCCTGCCCTGTTCCTCCCTTCTCAAGGATTTCAAGCTTGCCTTCAACGCTCGGGTTTGTTGCATTGAATGCAAGTACGATTGCCGAGGTAAGTTTGCTCTCTTTGAGCGCTTTTATCTCATCTGCGCCAATGCTTGCGTTTATTGAGTTGTGTATTGCGCGCTTTTCAACGCCTATTTCCTTTGCATACCTTGCCGCTACGGCTCTGACATGACCGTCAGATGAATCCACAAGGAATGGAACATCATCGCAGATCTCCACGAACCAGTCGATATATTTCTTAATTGCTTCAGGTGTTTCACCCACAAGCTGGTTGAAATATGGATTTCCTGTTGTATCTCCCATCACTTCCTGTGTATTCCACAGTTTCTCTGCAGCCGCTTTATCGAAAACACCATGGTCTTCATCGGTCACAATCTTATGTTTTAAGTAAAACATAGTACTGACCAGTACTGTAGGATATTCTCCCGGCTGTCCGCCGACTTTTATCTTGCCGAAATCAAATACTTCTTGTTTCTTATCAAATCTGAACATCTTAGCACCTCATTTAAATAATACGCTCTGGAGGAATGACTGCAATCTTGGAAGCACAGGCGAGAGCAGAAGTAAT
>JAPMTY010000083.1 GCA_026552835.1 Candidatus Methanoperedens sp. | reverse complement strand
TCGTTCGGTGATATCCTTATCTGTAGAAACAAAATGGGTGATGGTTCCGTCCTTGTCTTTTACCGGTGTTATGGTCTTTTCCGCATAATACAGCTCGCCGTTATTTTTTTTGTTGATGAGTACGCCATAAAAAACCTCACCAGAGAGAATAGTTTCCCAGAGATATTTATAAAATTTTTCGTCCTGTTTGCCGGATTTGAGTATCCTCGGCGTTTTCCCCACAGCTTCTTCCATTGTATATCCGGTAATTTTCTCAAATGCAGGGTTAACATATTCGATAGTGCCGTCTTTCTTCGCAATAACCACAATATCCGCTGTATGTTCGACCGCGCTTGAGAGTTTTCTTTGCATTTCCTCAGCCTGTTTGCGCCCGGTGATGTCTCGTATAACCGAATGCACCTCCAGCTTTCCCTTATATTTGATAGGCGTCCCCATGACTTCCACATCAACAGCCTCGCCATCGAGCCTGAGGAACTTTTCTTCAGCCAGTAGTGCATCTTTTCCTTCTTTTTCCATGTTTATGCGTTCTTTAACGAAATCCCTGTAATCCGGGTGGATAATCTGGTTTACAGGTATACCTATCAGTTCTTCCGGGTTTTCCGCACCAAGGATTTTTGCAGCTGCAGGATTTGCAAATTCAATTTCGCGCATGTTATGAACTACGATTCCATCGGGTGAAGAATCCACAAGACGGCGGTAGCGTTCTTCGCTTTCTCTCAGAGATTCTTCAGCCAGTTTGTGTTCTGTGATGTCCCTCGCAGCAGCAAACACTCCCTGCACCTCTCCTGCCTCGTTTTTATACACAGAGGCATTGTACAGCACGTCCGTTATTTTACCTGTGGTGTGTCGAATAGCAAGCGGATAATCCTTTACGAACCCATTCTCATACACCTGCTGGTATCCCTCTCTTGCCTTGTCGGGTTCGGTGAAATAATCTGAAAAATCGCTCCCTCTAAGCTTCTCACGAGGAACTCCGGTCACTAATTCAGTGCCTTTATTCACATCTGTGATCTTTCCTTCCGGGTTGATGGTAACGAGCGGGTCAAGGCTTACCTCGATAAGACTGCGAGTATATAACGAAGCCTCACGCAACTTTTCTTCGGCACGTTTACGCTCTGTGATATCCCTGGCTGCTGCAAATACACCGGCAACATTTCCAGCAGCATCCTTATACACAGCGGCATTGTAAAGAACATCTATTGTGCCACCTGAAGTATGCCGGATAGCAAGCGGGTAGTCCTTTACTAAACCCTTTTCGAACACCTGCCGGTATCCCTCTCTTGCTTTTTCAGGTTCGGTGAAATAATCTGAGAAATCGCTGCTTATTAACTGCTCACGTGAAACTCCTGTGACCATCTCGGTGGCTTTATTCACATCTGTGATCTTTCCCGCGGGGCTAATGGTGACCAATGGGTCAAGGCTTACCTCGATGAGACTGCGGGTGTATAACGACGCATCACGCAACTTTTCCTTGGCAAGCTTGCGCTCGGTGATCTCCTGCTGAAGCACCGAATAGGGGTGTTTTACAGTTGTAATAAAGATACCATAATATATCAGGACAAATGCAGCCACTTTATAGATATGCCCCAGCACATTGTATGTGTCAAAAACACTTTTGTATCCCGCAAAAGCAAGCTCACTGAAAATGCAGAAAACAAAAGCAGCAATATAGAAGATAAGCATCCTGTTTCCGGTTCTTAAAAAGCGTTTCCAGTATACAGTCGATGTAAGAATAAGGAGGCTGATAATCAGGTATTCTGAATATATCTTGAATGGAGTGAGCCCTACATTTTCTATGAAAGTGGCAGGCATGTATAACGGATAGAAAATAATTCCGATAAAGACAAGCCCTGAAATAGTAAAAATAATCGCCAACAGATTCGACTTTGTCAGCCATCGGCTTTTACTGTCCGATTCTATAAATGCACTGGCAAGAAATACAATTGCAGTAAACATTCGGGCTGCTATCCAGAGCTGGGTGGATTTATTTGCAGAGTTCGGTGTAATAAAAGCAGGCATGCCAGCATAGCTTAGTGTGTGCATAAAGTCTAAGAGTCCTATGCCCAGGAAAGCAGTACTTAAGAAAAGTGCATGCCGGTCTCTGGACTGGTTGAAAGTATACCACCCTACACCAAAGATAGAAAACGAGACAATAATACTGAAGAATTCTGCAATATTGTGAAAGACAAGATACGATGCAACATCCATCGTCTTGTAAAACAGTGCAGGGAATATCTCAATTATCAGGAAAGAAAGTAACGACAGGAGTAAGAGGACAATCAGGATGGACTGAGGCGATATTTCTTTTAGTCTTTTCAGCTTCATAAGACCCACCTGCCAGTTTTTTCCAGTTCAGTAATCCGCTGGCGCAGCTCAGCCGATTCATTTATGAACACCCTTTTTGATTTTACTTCATTCCTCGTCATGTTTACTTCCCCACGAAGACACTATAATTTCAAAAAGCCGGAATTACCATTCCTATATCCAATAACATCTGATACGTGACCCCCATTGTTATACAAAATAAGTATATTATGCTCTTCATCGAAATATGTTTCGGTTCAATTTTGATACAGAGTTTTCTATCTTCAATAGCCACAACCGCTTTTTTGCCATGCAGAGGCACACTACTCCCTCGTACTGTAAACCGTCATACACACCTGAGTAATAGAATAATTGAATAAAGGAGGTGTCTTTACTACTGCATCATAGTTATGGGCCGTACAGACTTCCGATTACAATAAATTTAAATATATTAACTGCTAGTTAGGTCAGGATTATAATATTCTAAAAGGATAAATAATTTTATTAATGCAGGAGAATATAAACAATGGTAGATTTCAGAGTTGTTGTTTCGGACAGCAAAAGCACACAGGCGTATCAGGTAGCCGTCACCGGCGCGGCAGTCAATAAACTGATTGGAAAGAATATCGGAGATGTTGTAAGCGGAGACGTTGCAGGTCTGGCAGGGTACACTCTTAAGATAACAGGCGGAACCGATAAAGACGGGTTTGCAATGCGCCCCGATTTACCTGGACCGGCAAGAAGAAAAATTCTCGTTGCCGGAGGTATCGGATATAAACCCAAGGCTGACGGTGTCAAAAAACGAAAAGCCATGCGCGGGAAAGAAATATCATCTGATATTGCCCAGATCAATACGGTTGTCGAAGAATACGGCCCGAAGCCTTTGAGCGAGATCTTCCCCAAGAAAGAGAAGACTGGAGAAGAAGCAGAAGAAGGCAAGAAAACAAAGGCAAGACCAAAAGCCAGGTAATATAGGAATAGTTTAATTTTTTTCCTGGCACTTTTGGATGTTGAGCAAATCCTTTGCGTCCTTTGCGCCTCTGCGGTGGAAAATACCTCACCGCAAAGACGCAAAGAGCGCAAAGTTACTTTTACGAAATTTAGTACTAATAGAATTTATACACGCCGAAGGTCGAAAAGACCTTTTACTTTTTGATTAAATAAAAAAAGAAAATCCGACAAGATTTTGTCGGATTTATGCCTTTAGTACCTGTTTGTTGTTATAATTGCAGGATACGCCATGCTCGCAGGCACGTATCTCTTCCCATGCCAGCGTGATGATGCGAACCATGCAATTACAATTTGCGTGTTTGCATTTCATGTTCTCACATTATCTGGTCGATTATGGAGCGGCTGTTTCTGCCTGAATTCCTGCTTGTCTGGACTCTCTCCTCAACCGGAACACTGCGGCTTACCGGCATACTCTCGCCTTTCGGGCCCATTATCTGGGCTGAATGGATACCGGTCATTATTGCCATGCAGCGGACTTTGCCCTCGTACTCTTTCTTTACTCTTGCGCCCCATATTACATTGGCGTGGGAGTCAAGTTCGTAGGTCAATGAAGAGGCGATTGACTCTGCCTCATGAAGCGACATGTCTGTTCCGCCTGTGATATGCAGCAGGCAGCCAGTTGCGCCATTTGTGTCCACATCAAGCAGCGGGTGGTTCAATGCAGCCCGTACTACTTCTTTTGCCTTATCCTGTCCTTTTGCTTCGCCGACGAGCATTACTGCAAGTCCGCCGCCTTTCATTATAGCCCTGACATCTGCGTAGTCAAGGTTGATCAATGACGGCTGTGTAATTGTCTCTGAAATACCTTTCACGGTTTCTGAAATAAGCTGGTCCATTACCGAGAATGCCTGGTCAATCGGGAGGTTGGGCACATAATCAAGCAGCCTGTTGTTGTCAAGTACAATGACTGTATCAGCGGCTTTTCTCAATTCATCCAATCCTTCCTCGGCCTTGAACATCCTTGATCTTTCGACCTTGAACGGGCTTGTGACCATACCGATGACGATTGCGCCCTGGTCTTTGGCGACCTGTGCAACTACCGGCGCTACGCCTGTTCCGGTTCCGCCGCCCATTCCTGCTGTTACAAATACGAGGTTAGCGTCCTTCAACACATCCTCGAGTGTTCCCCTTGCAAGTTCCGCGGCTCTTTTTCCGACTTCCGGAAACCCGCCTGCTCCAAGTCCCCTTGTTATTGATTTGCCTATCAGGATTTTCTTATCCGCATGAGTGATGTCAAGGTGGATTTTATCAGTGTTAATCGCAATGGTTTCTGCGCCGGCCACGCCGATATTATATAGACGGTTCACGGTGTTGTTGCCGCCGCCCCCGCATCCCACTACAACGATTTTTGGTGTTCCGAATTCCTCTACTTCTTCAGCT
>JAPMTY010000081.1 GCA_026552835.1 Candidatus Methanoperedens sp. | reverse complement strand
TACCGACCATTTTAATATTTTTTGAGATAAGTGTTCTCATCCTTTCCATCACGAAATTAAAATCGATATTTTTAACCTGTACATCGATGCCGAATTTTCCCGCTCTTTCAATTTCCCTGACAAGCTCTGCAGGATAAAGAAGAAGTTTTGATGGGATGCATCCCCTTGTCAGGCATATCCCGCCGGGCTCGTCTTTATCGATAACCGCGATTTTAATGTTAGGATTCGTGCTTATCATCGAGTCAACATAGTTCATCCCAGAACCAGTGCCTATCACAATCAGGTCGTATTCTTTCACTAAATCACTCCTCAATATAGAGTGTGTATTTGTTTGCATATAGCCTTTTTCCAGTCATAGGTATGCTTTTTAGAACTATTAACGTAAAGATAATAAAAGCTGTAGAAAAGCTGTAAAAGTGGTCTCATGAAATGATAAAAGAAACAACAGTAAAAACCGCCCTATCCCCATCAAAGCTCCCCGGCCTGGAATACGCCCTCAATCCATACAGGGGCTGCGCGCATGCCTGCGTCTATTGCTACGCGCCCTCGGTCATCCACTGGGATAAAGGAAAATGGGGCGAGCTTGTGGAGGTAAAAGTAAACCTGCCGCGCATCCTCTCAAAGGAGCTGCGGATAAAGAAGAAAGGCGTTGTGGGGCTCGGGACTGTGACAGACCCTTACCAGCCTGCTGAGAAGAAATATGAGATAACGCGCCGATGCCTTGAACTTTTGCTGATGCACGATTTTCCCGTGTGCATCCAGACGAAATCCTCGCTTGTGCTGAGAGATATTGACCTGTTGAAGAAGTTTTCGAATATCGAGGTGGGCGTAACGCTAACGGCGCTTGACGACACGGTGAGGGCTAAAATGGAACCCGGCGCATCAAGCGTGGAGGAGAGGCTGCGCGCGCTTTCGGAGCTTTCGAAAAATGGGATTAAAACATGGGTCTTTCTTGGACCAGTGATGCCGTATATTACTGATGTTGAGGCGCTGATTGATGCTATTGCAGAGGTGAGGCCGAAGTATGTGCTTGTGGATAAGTTGAGGTTGAAGGAAGGAGTGTGGGAGAGGGTGAGGGAGTTTGTTCAGGGATTTAAGCCTGAGGTGCTTGCTGATTATGAGAGGATTTTTCTGAGAGGGGAGGATTATTATAAAGGGGTTTTTGAGAGGGTTTTGAGGAGGTGCGGGGAGAAGGGAGTGAGGTGTGAAGTTAATAGATTGAGAGATTGAAGTATCCCTATATGATCACTGCGCCGAGGACGGGATTCGAACCCGCGACGACCTGACGTGATCTATCAGATTATCAGTCTGACGCCTTAACCTGGCTAGACTACCTCGGCACGATTTCTATCATGTCTTCAGACCATTTGAACTACATCCAAGCGGTGTGAAAGTAATATTTCAATTTGCAGGCAAATCCTTAAATAAGCGGGGATACAGAAGATAGTGTGACGTGATCAATCAGATATCAGTCTGTTACCAGACTGCCGAGGGCGCTCGTTCGATGCCTGCGCCCTTCTGTTTTTATTTATTTCCTTAAACTTATCTCTTTTAATATCTCTTCCCTTGATGCCCTTCCCACAAATACAACCTCTCCATCGATAGCCACGGTTGGAACAGACATTATACCGAGTTCAGAGGCACGGCGCTGCCCTTCAGGATAAGATATGTTGATTTCCTTGAATTTCATGGTTTTGGGGAGCGTCTCAATTAAAAGAGCCCGGAGCGTGTGGCAATTTGAGCATGTATCCGAATAATAGAGTTCAACGGTTGTCATACCACCATTCAATATTTTCTCTAATAGATTAAGATTTGCAATCCAGCAAATATCACGGATAATATTATTTCTTCAAAAGAACTATGCCCTCAGATGTAATATCAAACCTGATTGGGTCAAGATGTATTTTTGTATTCCTGATCTTTAAAAATTCCATAAGTCGTTCTCTCACGCCTGTGAACGGATTATCTTTTATTAAAATCCTTAGCACACCATAAACAGAATACGATGATACGCTCTCAGTACGTTCATCAGCGACCGAATCCATTATCAGCATGGAAGTCACATTCTTTTTGGTTAAGCCGCTTATTAAAGCATCAAATTGAGCCCTGAAATCATTCGGCGTCATGTTCAGGGTAAAGACCCCTATATTATCTATCACGACAATTTCGGTATCATCAGGAATTCTGTCAAGCAATCCGAAAATATTGGACTGCAGGTCCTCGAAATTTTCTATCCCGTATTTGAATACTTCAGAGGCATATTTCGTACGTTCTTCATAAATTCTATCTATCTTTAAGATACCCTTTTCATAATATTCTGTAAGGGGCAAGCCGAGTGATTCGGATTGGACTATGATATCTTCGGCTGATTCTTCAGTCGCAAGTAAAACACATTTTTTATTGTCGAGGCACCCCTGGTGTATAAAATGAATACCAAGAATAGTTTTGCCGGAACCGGTGGTTCCTGTTACAAACATAGTGCGAGCGCGTGGATATCCTCCGCCTATTTTTTCATCCAATTCTTTTATGCCTGATGGTAATCTTTCCATATATCCTTCCAATTAAATTTCAAACTTCTTTTTTATAATTTTTTAACGTTCAATAATTTCCAGCGTATACTTCAATCAAACAATGACCATCTCCACCAGCAATGGTTTTCTTAATATCGACATTAATATCTTTCAATACCCGGATACCTATTCTTGCAAAGATGGCTTTTGTCAGCATGCAGAGCACGGGATTTATGCTGCCGTATTCTCCCCAGGGACATTTTTCATTATGCATAAAATACCCATTCCCATTCAAATCCTCTATTGTATAGCATCCCCCCAGTCGGTTCATAATACTGCATGATATGCTGGCAGTTTGTTTCATATCATTGGGAATGTCCCGAATATACTTTCTCCATATGACTTCTTCCACCTGTTTGCTCATCTCCGACAGAGTTTCATTCTTCTTATCAGGGGATATATTTTGAAGCAGCAGGGGAACAATGTTTGCCATTATGGTTTTAAAATCATTCTGGGCTTCGATTTTTTCCTTGCTTTCTATAAGCTGATCATGGAAATATTTTGTTTTAAGAAGGGATTTTACGCGGGTTGTTAGCTCAATGGAGTTTGTGGGTTTAGTTAGAAATTCATCTGCGCCAGCTTCGATTGCTTTGATCTTGTCGTCCAAATCAGAAAGGGATGTGATAATCACGACCGGTATAAAGCGGGTTGTACTTTCCTGCTTTATTTTTTTACATACTTCCAAACCATCAATCTCGGGCATCACGATATCCAAAAGAACAATATCGGGTTTCTCGGATTTTATTTTTTCAAGGGCTTCCCTGCCATTATAAGCATGTATTGTATCATATTCTTTTTTTAGAATATCCTCTATTATTTTCACGTTCATTGGCTGGTCATCAACCACCAGAATTTTATACCTATCGTTTTCCATAAGAATTATGCTATAGTTATTGATTTCAACATTGTTTTCATTATTTTATAATTAGACTAATCCGTGTGCTGCATATAAACCGAGTTGTGAAAAAAATGTGAAGTAATTATTAGCCCGAAAAAGCGACATAAATAGGTGTTATGTGGGGTCGCTGAGATTTGAACTCAGGTCTCATGCACCCCAAGCATGAAGGATGGACCAGGCTACCCTACGACCCCGTAGGAGTAAGCCTAAGACTCTTCTTTAGTATTTTATCCTTTCTGATTGGCTGCTTCAATCCTTTGATACAATCCTGAGGCTTAAATCAAGCCAGTTTGATGAGTGCGTCAGCGCGCCAACCGAAATAACATCAACGCCCGTTCTTGAATAACTGGCGATAGTCTCAAGTGACATGTTGCCTGACGCTTCAAGGATTACCTTATCCCTCAAGCCTTTTTCCTTTAGTATTTTGACAGCTTTCCTGATTTCATCAGGTGCCATATTATCGAACATGATTATATCCACACCCAATTCCGCAGCCTGTATGGCAGAATCCACATCTTCCACCTCGACTTCTATCTTCTGGGTAAAGCTTGCAGCTTTTTTTGCAGCGTTCACTGCTTTTTCAAGCCCGAGCACTTCAATGTGGTTATCTTTTATCATGACAGTATCAGAGAGATTGAACCTGTGAGAGTCGCCTCCGCCTGCTATTACTGCTTTTTTCTCAAATTTTCTAAATCCCGGCGTGGTTTTCCTGGTGCATGCGATTCTCGGCCCGTCTGCCCTTTCAACGTATTGCCGGGTCAGGGTGGCAATCCCGCTCATCCGCCCGAGAAAATTCAATGCCAGCCTTTCAGCCTTGAGGACAGACCTTGCTCCTCCTTCAATCGTGAAGATTATGTCATTTTCTTTTATAAGGTCGCCGTCTGTGAAATCCGTGACTGCGAAAATATCAAAATATTCAAAAACCTGTGTCGCTTCAGGAAGCCCTGCAACAATACCGTATTCCTTTGCAACTACTTCCGCATGCACGTTGCAATCAGGAATTATATTGCATGAGACATCATTATAACCGATGTCTTCCTCGATAAACCGTTCCAGCTCAGATAATAGCATAATCAATCCCTATGATTTAATGTCCACAGATTACTTATATACTACTGTTAAATGTATTAGAAAACATAAAAGGTACTTATGCTAAAAATCGGTGTAATCGGCTGCGGCACAATAGGCGCTGAAATCTGCAAAGCAATCGATACGGGGCTTATCGATGCGCAGCTTGTGGCAGTTTATGACAGGAGCATGGAACATTGCGAAAAAATGATTGGAAACCTTGAAAATAAGCCCATGATTTCAGGAATTGACGAACTGATAAAAAGTGTTGATGTTGTTGTTGAATGTGCCTCGCAGGTAGCGGTGCGGGAGCACGGGCTTACTGTGCTTGAAAACGGAAATGACCTTATGGTCATGAGCGTGGG
>JAPMTY010000080.1 GCA_026552835.1 Candidatus Methanoperedens sp. | reverse complement strand
TATCTGAGTAGTTTTGCCCCTAAAAATGATTCGCTGTATGCTTTCTTTATTATTTTTTTCTGGTCGTCTGTAAGATGGGTTTTGGGGCGTCTTTTCATATTCAAAACAGGATATTCTCCTGTTTCTTTATAGAGTTTTATAATTGCTGTATTCGACGCTTAGAGACTTTAAAATCATTGGCTACGTTGGCGATAGGTTCTCCTTTTTTCAAAACCCAGTTTATTGCCAGGCGTATTCTTTTGTTCGTCATCTTCACCATGAGACATGTGAACTGGTCCCCAGGCGAAAAATTCCGGCGAAATAATTTCGGGATACTACAAAAAAAACAGTTTATCTTTTTTCACCGGCTTTTAAAATGTCTTGAAGGGCGTGAATCTCTTATTGACAGGAACAAATACATTACAAGACATCCGAAGAATATCATAAGGCCCATGCTTCTCATGTTCTGGATAGTCTTTGCTATAGCAAGGTATTCCTCGCTGTATTGTTGTGTCCTGAAATCCATTAAGAAATATCTACCCAGATTTTTTAATACTACGGGATTTGAACCTATAATAAAGGCTTTACCGAGTACATTATTTTTATTGATTGTCCAGCTATCCATATTAGGATTATTATCACCTTTTGTTCTTATTGTATCCCCCTGCATTTCAATAATCCTGTGAGTTACTGTAACCGGTTTATTCGAAACAATATTTTGTTGGGGGTCAGGGAATATTATTATATCCCCGACTTTTGGCTGTATTAAAATATCCTGCATGAATACGAGGTCGCCTTTATTAAATGTTGGTTGCATTGAACCTGAAGTGACTATTGCAAAAAATAACAAATGAGCTGAAAGAATATATGCCATGAATAACGTTATCGCTATTGGAAGCAATACTTTTTGGAGTTTGGGTTTCTGGGCATGCTCATGATATGCATTCATTGTTGCATTTATCTTGCTCTCTCTATTTGATTTATTATATTTTTGTGCAATATACGCCGCAATCCCGATTGTTTTTTTGAACCCCTGCTGCCTGTCCAGGAATATAGCAAGTGCAATTGAAAATAATAGAATATGCCAGATAATGAACTTATAGAAAGGGTCACCTACAACTGATATCTGCCATGTAACATAACGCGCCACTGTAGAAATGATGGCAGTAACCATCATCGTTACAATCGCAGTAATCATTATCATATTTAGTTAATAGTTCGTTGCTGATACTTAAATACCTTTTGTTTATTAATTTTAAATATATTTAAATAAATCCCCGCATATAATTCGTATCAATGCGAACATTTTTTCATATGATTATTTTATATACAGAACGCCTTTACCATTGGCTATTACATCGCCAGTATATTTCCTATATGTGACGCCGTCAACGGCTTCCGTGCCTTCGGTCTTGAAGACAGGCATCATTTCATCTACAGTTCCATTGACGATTATTGTGCCTTTTGACATTTCGCTGCCTGGGCGGCTTGTATTGCCTTCGATGACTATTTTCCCTCCGTTGTTGCTGAGCCCTGGCAATATTCCTGCATTTCCTTTAACGATAATCTCGCCGCCGCACATATGCTCTCCTAAAAAGTCAAGGGCATTCCCCAGAAGGGTTATCTTTCCGCCGCGCATGCCGCAGGTCTCTCCGCGGTATCCTGCGCCGAGATAATAGGCGGCATTTCCTTCTATTATGAGTTCCCCACCTTTCATTTCCCTACCTGCCCAGGAATCCACATTCCCGGTTACGGATATTTTACCGCCGCTCATTTTGGCGCCAAGATGCATATCCACATTCCCTTTTATCATTATGAGGCCGGCAGTCATACCTTCCCCGATTCTCTTTATACGGGAAAAATCGCCATCCATAATGATTTTAGTGTCAGCCGCTATGCCTGAACCTTCAACCGTCACCGAGAAAAGCTCACCGAGCGTGGTCTTCTGGTTCCCCATCCATGCTTCCATGGATAGTATTTCTTTTTCTGTTTTACCGGCGAATTTATCAGGCGAAATATTCTCAGCTTCGACTGAAATCCTGATATCCTTTTTGGGTTTTAAAGTCACGGTCTGCATGTTAGTTCACCTCAACCGGGATTGCACCTGCTTTTACTACTTTCGGATGAGTGACGTATGCATCTTGCACCATGTAGTTTGCAAGGTTAATTGAGTAATAGTTTTTGAATTTCATACGAATATCCTTCATCATGATTTCTGTTTGCTCCTCAGGCACAGCGGCGTCTACCCAGAATGTCCTGCCCATGGGTGTGGCTGTAATCTGGCCGTCTTTTACAACTATTTCGCCGCCTTTTATCGTGTAGGCTGCTGATTGGAAGGCACTCTTTACCTTAGCATGTTCCACTGATGGGTCTATCTGGTCGGGTTTAATGTCGTATATCGAAACATCTGCATCCGCGCCCACCCCGAGATGTCCTTTGGTATCAAGGATCCCCAGAACTTTTGCCGTGGCGGTTCTTGTCATTATCGCTATTTCATTAAAGTCAAGTTCACGTTCAATTCCCGGAATCTTTGTCCTTTTATGAATAGCCTCATGAAGCGTCTTGATCTCTTCCTGCCGTTTCTTGTTGCTCATAAGAAGTGCGATGACCTCTGGATAATTCACGAAAGGGCCGCCATTGGGGTGGTCTGTTGTCAGCAGGACCTTATACGGGTCTTTGGTGAGCAACGCCAGTTCAAGTCCTATCGCCCACATAATAGAGAAAACAGAGACTTGCCTGGCATAATACATTGGCACAACGCCCGAAGCGTCCTCCAGCTCAACGTCGCCGTTGCCCCATTTTCCATGCGTTAACTTCGCATTGGCGTACTGGAGAGGACCATCGGCGGTCATTGTTGTTGCGCTGCCGAATATCAATTGACCCATGTCGGTCGTTACATTCTCGTTATTGTTAAGGAAGTTGGCAATCTCGTCGGCTTTTGACTCAAAATCGCCCCAGTTCGTTCCACCCATTGCATTGAACGTGAGATGTGTTACATGCAGCACCTGCCTGTTCTTGCTCGGCTTCACCTGTTTTGCAAGCTCCATGCTTGCAAGCGTGGTCTTGTAATTGCCCGGTTTTCCAGTGTTGTTGCAATGAAGGTGTACTGAATGGGGAAGCCCCAGCATCTCATTGACTTTCATCAGCGAGACTATAATATCTCTCGGTGTGACATCAAAATTCGGGACAACATCATCAAGTCCTGTAACATTCTTGCCGAATCCCCACATCTCGCCTCCGCCGGGGTTCACAACCTTTACACCGAACCCTCTGGAGGCAAGGAGACCCCATGCAACATATGCCGCCAATTTGTCCAGGTTCTTCTCGCGGACAAAGTCCATCGTCGGCCAGTTGCTCCCGAAAAGCGTGAACGCGCCTTTGTCTATAATAGGGATCTCCTCAAGCTCTTCATGGGTATGGCGCGCTTTCATGATAGCCTGCGCAGCCTCGAACACCGTGGTATAACCCATCTGAGCATAGCGGTATCCCATGGCATATACATTCGGGACTGTGTATCCCGTGTATGGCCTTGTTATTTTCGTCCTCGGTTTAATTCCAGACCGGGTATCCTCGGGGCGCATTATCCTTCCTACGTTCACTTTTGCACCGGCTATATGCGAATGGGCATCAACTCCACCTGCCATCACAAGCCTTCCGCCAGCATCTATAACGGAAGCCGAACTGCTGACCTTGTTCACGATTTTACCATCTTTAATTGAAATATCGGTTTTATCTCCGGCAATACCGTTATAAGGGTCATATACTGCGCCGTTTTTTATTAGAAGCTCCATGGTTACTCACCCCTTATTTCTCTAACACGTTCAGTTATTTTTTCAAGAATCTCAATATCCGTAGGATGTGTCGGTTCTATCATCTTCCGGAAGCGCAGGGAAACACCGTCCATCCTGTATGCAGTACCTTCCACCTCAACACCGCAGATTGCAACCGGGATTACCACATTTGCAACCTCGGTCGTGGGATTCCAGTACGGGTCCACCTGGATAACAGGTATTTTTGCAAGGTGCCTCACCGAATCTGCGGGGAAATGAGCGCCCGCATCGCCTGCTATTATCATCGCAGCATCAGTTTCCTTGCGCATCAATAAATCATTTGCTGTTGTCTCTCCTGGATTATAATACGGTGCGCCGCGTGCGAAATCAACCGCACTGGCAAAGCCTGTTTCCCATGAACATACCTGCCCGAAACCTGTCACGTTATAGTGTCCGCGCATGGGCATGATAACGTATTTTGTGAACGAGTTCAATTCGGTTATCAGGGAGATGGCATTATCGATGTTTTTATACCTTCCCATGCTCTGGGTCAACCCCATACCGAAGAAAACAGCGCCGAACTTTGCTGTCTTTAAGGTATCAACAAGTTTAACCAGCTGATCCTTCGGGACGCCGCCGACAGCCTCGGGAACAACGTCCGCGTGTCCTGAGAGTATTGCGCGAAGAGCTGATAAAACAAGATAATCACTGCCCTGCGCCACCTGTATATATTCATCAGCTATTCCGGCTGTGTCGGTCTTGCGCACATCTACCACGATAATCTTGCGCCCTCGCCTCCCTTTATCAGAGAAAAATCCCTTTGCAAAAACAGAATAGCGCCCCATGTGCCTTGGGTGAGCCTGCACAGGGTTGCTGCCCCAGAATACCACAACATCAGCGCGGTTCTTGATCTGGCCGAGAGTCGATGAGGGGAGCCCCTTTTCATGAACCGCAAGAGTGGATGGTCCGTGGCATACAGTGGCCGTATTATCTATGATTGCTCCCAATTCCTCGGCAAGAAAAATGCCCTTTTTATGGACTTCGCACAGGGCCGAAGCCCACCCATATAAAAGAGGTCTCTTCGATTGGGCAAGTATTGCTGCGGCTTCGTTTATAGCCTCATCGTAGGATACTTCTTTAAAATCTGAATTTTTATCTTTCCTCATCATTGGCGCTTTTATCCTGTGATGTCCCATGATTTTTGCCGCGCCGAGTTTGCATGCATGTTTTGCTTCGATTATTTTGTTATTTTCAGTCACGATAACGATATCATCGCACACGCAGCCGCAAAAAGGGCAAAGTGCATCTGTTATTACGGTCGACATTACTTATACCTCGCAAAAAGTTCTCTCATTAACAGTAGTTTATCATTCGTAACGTCTATCTCTGCCTGAATCCCCTTGAACCCGGGCATACCACAGCCTTTTGTATCAGGGTCGACCACCGCATTGGCCCAGGGGCCCATCGGGATGAACGCCAACCCGTCAGGATTACCGTTATTTTCCTTAAGTTTAACAATCACTTCCCCGTGCTTTGTTTTAACTCGTACTTTTTCCCCGGATTTACCCAGAACCCCGATATCTTTTGAGTTCAATTCACAATATGCAGTCGCTTCCTGATAATCAGAAGAGGTCTTATTTTCAAGATTTGCTCCCTGATTGACAGTTCGTCCCGTTATCAGTGTTACTTTCAATGTCATCTGAAATCCTCTCTTTAATGTTATTGTTGATAATTACGTCCATATTTAAAAAGTATGTGATTTTACTTGATAACCGACACAAAAACAGAAAAATCAAATGATAAAACAAAATAAAAAAATTAATGCGATTTTTATACTTCGGCTTCAGCCGCTTGCTGGACAGTTTCAGGCTCGGCGCCGAGTTCGAATGTCAGGTCTATTTCAGGCAGTATATCGACATAATTAACCAATTCGTGATAAATTTCATGCCTTGGACTTACGATTATGACATGCGCAGGCGGATGGATTTTCCGAAGCCTGCCGATTGCCATGCTGGGCTGGTCTTCAAGCGGTACTATCGCAGCCGCCAAACAGCATGCTTTTAACGGGCTTTTCATAATATGCACGAGGATGTTATCTGCAAAAGTCGGTTCCAATTTTCTCGCGTGGTCAGCAAATGTCATGTGACCATATCTCACCAGATCGTAGAGTGCTATTCTTACCTTTGCCGCATCATCAGCCCTAACCACAGCCATCGAATTCATATTTTCCCCCTTTTTTTTAATTAAGTCCATTTTTATTAAGAAGAATAAGGCGGTAACACCAATATATATGGTGGTGATAATATAGTAGTACTAAAGTAGCACTTAAGGGTTCAAATAATCATTTTAACCAATCGCACTGTTTATATCATGTCAAATCTTATAGTCGCCGATGAAAAGGGACTATCTTCGCTATTTTCCAAAGAACTCATATTATCCGAACCAGATTGAAGCGATGGACGCCATCCATGAGGCCCTGATAAAGAAACAGGTCGTGCTGTTCGAAGGGGCATGCGGGACTGGAAAGACCCTGAGCGCTCTTGCGCCGGCGCTCCATATCGCAAAAACGG
>JAPMTY010000079.1 GCA_026552835.1 Candidatus Methanoperedens sp. | reverse complement strand
GGCATTACAGCCTCTACGCCATTGTTTGTAATCCTGAACTTGATACTGAAAAAGCTCCAGGTAACTAATGCAGTGATTGAGACCGTCAGAAGTAAAACGATTTCGGCCTGTTCAGGCGCTTTTGCAAATGTGGCTATGAAAAATAAAATACCAAGTGCTAATAAACCTGAAACCATAACCAGCTTTATCGTAGCGCTGTAAGGCGCTTTTTCCTCATAGATTGTTGTTTTGCTTGCGGACATTCCTCCTCCTTTTGTTCCTGACACAAAAGCATATTCCACACCGCTATCAAGAACAGTATTTTTCATGCTCATCATAGGGCACCAGCCCATCATTTTTCTTATTTTTTCAGTTACATTTATCGTCATGCCAGACTCCTCAACTTCCCAAAAAGCTCATCCGCCAGCTTTGTCGGGTCATCCGTCTTTTCAAGCTTTATTTTCATCTCATCTGCAAAATCCCACAGCAATTCAATGCACTGTGTATATCTGTTGCACGCGCCGCAGTTCCCCTCGTGCTCGTACCACACCTGCATCCCGTGCTTTGCAGATACGAAAATAATGGCGCTTGAATTAAACGGCGCCGAGTGACCGAACAGGATACCGCGCTCTGCATTCACTTTCTCTACCTCTATCTGGTTTGCCCCCGCCATCTCAAGAAGCGTCTTTCCTATACGTTCATCCATCGTTATGAGCGCCCTTGATACTGCCTGCTTGGATATATCGAATAAGTGCGCTATATTCATATTGGGAAGACCGCCGCGCCGCAGCTTCCAGAACTCAAATTGCTTGTCATTTAAAGGCAGGAACATACGTCAACATATGTATGTTGACTATTTATAGATTTCTGCAAATTACTCTTATTCGAATATTCGTTATGCTGCGCCGCTGGTTTCACTTTCCTGGAACCGTTTCACCTCACGTATCAGGTAAAATGTATCTATCGTTTCACACGTAAGAAAACTCAGGCGCAAAAATATGCGCTGTAAATATGATGTGATAAAAATGAGGAAATCAATACTAAATGGAATATCTATAGAATCTATGATCACAGGGAAAGGACATCCAAAGAAGTTGTCGCAGGCTGCATGAAAGAGGATAAATGCTGAATGCACCGGAATTTGAGGAGAAGAAAACTTAAACAGTAGAGCAGTCATGTAGTAATTTGACTTAAGGGGTATTTCGATGGTCTCAAGGAAAAATGGAACGTTGGTACTGGCGGGAGCTGTGTTGATGGTAGCAGGCGTAATCGTCACAAGCATGCTGCTTGCTACCAGGCCATCGATTATCCAGATAAACGATGGGTCTTTCAAAATCCTTGAACTTCCTTATACCTACACCAAGAACGATGCGTACATTCTGGTTATCGGTTCGGCAATTGGCGGCATGATGCTCTCGTATATCCTCACAACACTGCATGCAACAGGAAAAAGCGAGGTTAAAGAAATGATAACGATAGAAAAACAAGTGGAAATCCCTGTTCCTCATATTGCTATTGAAGAACATGTCAAAGAAGGGGCGCAATTAATCGAGGCCGTCTTAACAGCATTGGAAGGCGATGAGAAGAAACTGGTCAAAGAAATCGCTGACCATGGCGGCGAGATGTTGCAGAATGAACTCGTGCTTTCCTTGAATTTCTCAAAGGCAAAGGTGTCAAGGATGCTGACTGACCTTGAAAAGAGAGGCTTGGTGGTTAAAAAGCAATATGGACTGACCAATAAAGTTGCCCTGGCTGATAAATTGCGGGGTGAGAAGAATGAAAAATAAGATGATAACAGGAGCAATAATAGCAATAATATTTGCGGCGGTGCTATTCTGGTATTTTAGCCCGTCAAAAGTCAGCATTGCAAGCATAGATGCACCCAAAGAAATCGTGATAGGACAGTTGGGAGATCTCATAATCAACCTGCAAAACAATGCTTCAGAGGATGTAAATGTAACTATAAACGTGAAAAATGCTTTTGTAGATGAAAAAGGCGAAAGTTTAAAAGGATTCACAATTTTGGCATATGGAAATTTAAGTAATATGTCCAATTATATATCATCCAGCGCGATAGACCAATCCCGGCAGGAAGTCCTGTTAAAACCCGGCATTAACAGCATAATTGTCAGCATAGGATATCAGGTACCAGGCGCGCAAAACGTAGTTGTAGAGATATACCATCAAGGAAAACTTGCAGCATCCAGTACGATAGAAATCAATGTCCCAAAACCGAAAGTTGAGCTGTTTCTTTCGCCTTATGAAAGCGCAAATGGAACTATTGAGATACATGCTGTTTATGGTTATTTACAACTCATCGGAAAAGGCAACGCTCCGGGTGTTATGGTTAATATCTCAGTAATAAATGAATCAACAAATATCACAGTTAAAACGGTTACAAGGAGGTATTCATTAGATGCTGGGCTGCACCAATCAGAACCTCTTGTAACCTGGGAACACCGCAATAGCACCTATGAACCTCTGACAGGAGCGAGAACAACTATCGATACCAAAACATACGCCCCTATAGTAGTCATCGAACTTGCTAAGGATAAACCATCCACTGAGAACTATATAATGGCCCCTATTGTGGTAAAAGGTAAGGTAGGGGACAGATATAAAGTGGTTGTAACAGCTATATGGATGGATCAGGTGGTAAGTTCTGAAATGAGGATACCACCTTAGCCTGATTCGGTAAATTATGCAGTTAGAGGAGAACATGCAAGTTAAAAGAGTGAAAAATGAAGGATAAAATCTATGCAAGACTGGAAACGGTTTCGGAGTAGGTGGTATGAATGGCAATAGGAACTGATGAGATACTTTTAGGCGTATTTATTATAGCCATCGCCTATGCAGCTTATACAACTATAAAGCAAATGCGCACCCTTGAAAGCTCCCAAGTGCGGCGCATCATCGACCTCATGGTGATAGGCACAATTCTTTACCTTCTGGATTTCCTCTTGCCACAGGAGCGCGGCGGACAGACGATTATCATGAGAACGGCAGGCATGTTGATTTTCGTGTATGGATATGGGATTCTGCTGCTGGAAAAGTACCGTGAGGGCAGGATGGAGGTAAAATCATGACAACACCGCTCTGGCGCAACCCTAAGCTCTATGGTTTACTCGGTTTCATCCTCGTAGCAGGTCCCACACTTTTCCTCTTTTTTGCAGGAATTCCCGGAACACAGGTCAGTGAATCAGAAGATGCCGGCGGCAACAGGACAACTGTTACGCAAACAGTCTGGATAGACGCATTTAATCCCATTTTCCTGATCTTTGTCATTGGAGCTGCAGTAGCTGCATGGGGATGCTACCGGAGCACGCTCATGGCATGGACTGGAAGCCTTTTTGTCCTTGCTTTCTCGATACTTGCTATGTTCAGTATTGGATTACTCATTTTCCCAGGCGCTGTGCTGCTTTTGATAGGCGCTGGATTCAAGACGGTCAACAAGAACATATAGATAAAATATGGGTTTTGACGAAAATATTAGCCACAGAGGCGCAGAGAACACAGAGAAATAATAACTCTGTGACCTCTGTGTCTCGGTGGCTTAAGTAATTCTAAGGGAGTGATCTTAGAGAGGATTGAACCAATATCTTTTTTATGCCAGACTCCACTATGAGCGAGAGAAATCCATGTCATTTAAAATCATAAATAAACAGGAGCTTGTTCCCACAATTCACCTGATGGACATAGCCGCGCCGCGCATTGCAAAAAAGGCGCAGCCGGGACAGTTCGTCATACTCAGGATTAATGAAACCGGAGAAAGAATACCGCTTACTATTGCGGATTTTGACAGGAAAAAAGGAACTATAACCATGATTTTCCAGGCAGTCGGGAAAACTACAACGCAATTATCTTCCCTGAAAGCCGGTGACGAACTCCTGGATTTTATTGGACCGCTCGGGAATCCTGCGCATATCGAAAACTTAGGAACCGTAATCCTTGTCGGCGGCGGTGTGGGTGTCGCGCCGGTTTTTCCGCAGGCGCGGGCTTTTAAGGAATCGGGGAACAAAGTTATCTCGATTATCGGGTCGCGCAGCTCGAATCTTCTGCTCTGGGAGGACAGGATGAGGGAAGTCAGCGATGAACTATATATCACCACCGATGACGGTACAAAAGGTCATCACGGGTTTGTGACCGATATTGTGAAAAAAATTCTTGAAAATGGCACGAAAGTTGACAGGGTTGTTGCCATCGGCCCGCCTGACATGATGCGGGCTGTTGCAGGCGTTACAAGACCTTTCAATGTAAAAACAATAGTGAGCCTGAATTCTATCATGGTGGACGGGACTGGCATGTGCGGGGCATGCCGGGTGCTTGTGGGGAACGAGACAAAGTTCGCGTGCGTGGACGGACCTGAATTCGATGCCCATCTTGTGGATTTTACCCTTCTCATGAACCGGCTTGCCATGTACCAGCCCGAAGAGAAGCAGGCATTTGAAAAGTACAAATGCGAACGTGAGGGATGCACATGTTCGATGAACCCGTCAAAAAAGGGGGATTAACAATGAGTTCATCAAAGTTAGAGCGCCAGAAAATGCCTGTGCAGGACCCGAAGAATCGCCGTGCCAATTTCATGGAGGTTGCGCTTGGTTTCACAGCAGAGCAGGCTGCTGAGGAAGCAAAACGGTGCCTCCAGTGCAAGAAACCAAAATGCATGGAAGGATGCCCTGTTGAAGTGAAAATTCCCTCCTTCTTAAAATACGTGGCAGATGGCGATTTTGAAAGCGCCATAAAAGAAATAAAAGCAGATAATGCCCTCCCCTCCGTATGCGGTCGCGTGTGCCCGCAGGAAACCCAGTGCGAGCAGGCATGTATTTTGTGCAAAAAAGGAGCATCGGTCTCGATAGGCAGGCTTGAGCGCTTTGTGGCTGATCTGGAACGAAATAAAGGTGTAAAGGTTCCTCCCATGCCAGAACCTACTGGAAAGAAGGTTGCAGTGGTAGGCTCTGGACCTGCGGGGCTTACAGCAGCCGCAGACCTTGCAAAAATGGGTCATTCGGTCACGATTTTTGAAGCACTTCATGAAGCCGGGGGCGTTCTTACATACGGCATCCCGGAATTCAGGCTACCCAAAGACATTGTGAAAGCTGAAGTCGAGTATGTAAAGAATCTTGGAGTTACGATTCTTCTTGATTCTGTGATAGGCAAGATTGATACTGTGGATGACCTCCTTGGCGAATTCGATGCTGTCTTCCTTGGCACAGGCGCCGGACTGCCGATGTTCCTGGATATTGATGGCGAGAACTTAAACGGGGTGTATTCCGCAAACGAGTTCCTGACCCGCGTGAATCTCATGAAATCCTATAAATTCCCTGAGTATGATACGCCCGTAAAGAAGGGAAAACGCGTAGTGGTTGTGGGCGGCGGGAATGTTGCTATGGACTCGGCAAGATGCGCACTGCGCCTGGGTGCGGACGAGGTCACAATCGTTTACAGACGCGGGGAAGAAGAAATGCCGGCGCGGGCTGAAGAAATTGAACATGCCAGGGAAGAAGGCATCAAGTTCCGGCTTCTCACAAATCCTGTCAGGCTAATCGGAGATGCCAAAAACTGGGTCACTCATATCGAATGCATCAACATGTACCTGTGTGAGCCCGACGAATCGGGCAGATGTAAGCCCATGCCGCAGGCAGGGTCGGAGCATAAAATCGAAGCAGATGTTGTGATAATCGCTATCGGAACATCGCCTAATCCCCTTGTGCCGCGAACGACTGAGGGTCTTGATATTACTAAACACGGAACGATTATAGCAAAAGAGAACGGCTCGACTACCAAAAATGGTGTTTACGCAGGCGGAGATGCGGTAACGGGCTCTGCGACAGTCATCAGCGCTATGGGTGCAGGAAAAATAGCGGCGCGGTCGATAGATGGGTTTTTGAAGGAAAAATAATCGTAAGCCTAATATCACATCCATCAAGTATAGATATTCATGAAATACCCACCAACCAATCTCATTCATGCTGTCGGCCTTGCGGATGCATGGGCGCAGGCTGTGAATTTTGTAATGAAAAACGGTATGGAGATAAAGACAGAATACGGGCCAATGTCAAAAGACATATGTTCTGTCATCGAAATCCGCGAACCTTACGCAGAGCCGATGCTGCATCCCCAGTTTCCCACAAAGGAGCTTCATGTAAAAGAATATTTGAAGCAGTGGGAACGGGGTTACGACTGGAAAAAACAGGGATTTGAATATAATTACATGGACAGGCTGATAAACTATCCTTCGCGCGGAAAGGATGTTGACCAGCTAAAAGCGATAAAAGACCTTCTTCCTCAGGGCGTTTCGCGCCGCCGGCAGGCTATCACATGGATACCCGAGCGCGACCTTTTCGTAAAGGAAGACCAGCCGTGCCTCCAGAGGCTTTGGGTCAGGGCTATTGGTGATGGTAACGCCGAGATGCACTGTATGTGGCGCTCGCGCGACCTTTATGCAGCGTGGAACAGCAACATGGTGGGCCTGCTCACGATGATAAAAAGGGAAGTGCTTGAACCAAATAACCTGAAACTTGTGAAAGTGGTGGATTTCTGTAACTCAATGCACATCTATGAAGCTGACTGGGAATCCGCCTCGAAGGTTAAGCCGCTGCCCAAAAGCCCGCAGATGATGCGGTATTGATTGTCTCAGGCTTTCATGCTCTCATAAGTCGCGTGTTCTTTCCTGACCACGGGTACGAACTCCCAGCCGTTATCCTCAATAGTCTTTACAATCGGGTCGCGAACCCTTTTCACATCGAACTTATACTCATAAATTTTTCCCAACGTCCCGTCTTCCTTTATTCCGTACTGCACTTCCCATGACTTCTGGAAAAGAAGCCTGCCCCTGAAAAAAGCTTTCTCAAATGCCACACGCGGCTTTAGCGCGCCGTCAGTCCCGGCATACCAGCGCACGCTTCCCGTTTCCTCGCAGTAGCGTGCAGCCTTGCGGTACTCATCCAGCAAAAGATAAGCGCGGTAAGTTTTGCTTAACCGCTCTTTGGATAATATGGCATACCATGTTGCATCCACGATTTTCCATTCAACGAAAAGGTCGGTTTTGGCACCCGGTTTTATGATATACGGGAGGTCGGGAGAGTTCAGCGCAAGTAGTTTTTGTTTGAGCTTCTCTTTGTTTATAGGCAGGACGGTAAAATTTTTCTTGCCGCCAAGATACTCAAAGTAACCCAATGCATAAATCATTGCACCGATGCCCATAAGCGCACCAAACAAACCTGCTGCGATACCGAGAATTAATGCAAGCTCCATAACTAATCCGGTGATTTGAGTAATAATGCTTTCATGACCATGATTTCAGTTCAGTTTCCCGCCGCAGTCAGCGCAGAACGTAATCAAAAAAAGCCCGGTTAAAAATCGTTTTTCCATTTTTTTATTTCCTTAACGAACCTATCGCGCTGTTTACAGTTTCAGCCCACTTCTTCGTATCACGCATTCCCCCGAACTTGTATTTTTGCCCTCCCGCATGTACTGTCAGGCTTGCCCATCCGCTTTCCACGTTTGTAATCTCGGCAAGCGGAATTGCAAAATATTCCTTTGACTTTTCCGCATCCTTGGGGTTCGGGATGAAAATTCCGCCGGGCAGCGCTGTCCCGCCCACACCCTGCAGGGCACTTGCCTTGAAAATCAGCCTCATGTTAGTAAGAGTGAGTTTGCCGTTGGTGGAAGACATCATGCTTTTAATGTAAGATATGGGGAAAAATCCTGTATCTTTCAGCGCGACCTCACCTGAATAATCCTGAACCATTCCTTGCGTTTGCGATGGAGGCGCAGCAATAGTTGATGGCTGTTCCCGTGGCTGCGGTGCCGACGCAGGTTTTCCAAAACTATACCCGCAGTTCGTGCAGAAATTTGCGCTCTTAGCTACAGGTTTCCCGCACTCAGGACAGAACTGCGACGAAATTACAACAGGCGCGCCGCAGCGTGAACAGAATTTATCGCTTTCTCGTACAGCAGCGCCGCAGCCGGAACAGTTCATTAGCTCACCTCTATCTCTGGATATATATCTTCATTCGATATCACAGCATAAAATAAAGATAGAACCAGAACCCACAATAGGATTCCAGTTCTGATATTATGTTCTACTTTTATTTTTTCCTTCGTATCAGTAATACAGCGATTCCAACTGCCGCAATCAATGGCAGTATTTCAAATCCCGGCACTTTGACCGTAACCGTGTCAGCATTTCGTTCAAGTCCACCGCCTTTCGCAGTCACATAACCGTATATTGTGGTTCCTTTGGGAATTTCGCTCGGAACCGGATTCTCGAATACGAATGGCTGATACGGGGGATAGATGGTCGTAACTTTTCCCAAATCCCGTTCCTGGCCCAGCGCCTTTACTTTGACATAAATATCAACTGGCTCATTGAATCCACCGCTTGGCATAACAGTCAATGTCAACCTCAAAGTATCTCCTGGATTAACGGTTAAACTTGTAGGCGAAATTCCAATAGCGAAATCCCTTGTAGCCCCGGATGTCGTAACTTCGGGTCCTGTTGCTGATATTGCCGGTGTATATGTCGTTGCTGGTGTATATGTCGGGCTTGTGTAAGTTCTTGGAGTCTCGCCCGCGGCTGTGCAGGTCAGGCTGATAGACTTAACCTTGCCGTCCCGCGGCGGCCATCCAGCACCTTCCGCACCTATAATATCAATCGTTTTGGGTTTCGGCGAGAGTTTCATCAAATCAAACTCGTAGTTATACCATTCACCCTTCTGTGTTTTTATTCCAAAATCAGTTAAACTTGAGCCGGTCGGGTCCATGAAATAAAAACCGGTCCAGAACATGCGATTCGGATCCTTTGGGTCCTCACCGAGGTTGCCGTGCAGCACACCGTTTATGTCTGTGTAGCGCGCGAAAACCGCTATCGGGGCTTCCCTGCCATTAAATCCCGTTCCGCTGAGCGTCTGCTCGTCAGCCTTTACTGTAGCCCTGAGATTAAGGGCCAGGCATCCTGATACGTCGGCATTGAGGGTCTGCATTATTCCGATATTGTTGTTGCCGCTCTTGCTCAGGAATCGGATACCGTCAGACTCAGCAGTTACTTCACCCTTACCGTCTGATGGGTTAAACCATTCCATAATCGTCCAGCCGCCCAGACCCCTGGAGAAGTCGCCGTTTGTAACCAGTTCACCGCCAGATGGTTTAGTTGGAGTTGCGGTGACAGTGGGAGTAATTGCGGTGACTGTTACTGTTGGGGTAGCCGTGCCAGGTATCATATATCCGGAATAATACCCGCCGCTGCTCACAATAGCCGGTCGCGGCGACATTCCGCTTGGCAGGAAGTACATTGTCGGGTAATAACCGCCCTTGTACTCCTGTGTCCATGATGTTCCGCCGTTGGTAGTATGCCAGATTGCATCCTGACCGCCTGCGTAGCCCTCGTAGGAATTGCGGAAATAAACACTTACAATCCAGTCAGGACTTATGTAAATTGAATTCCATGTTGCGCCGCCGTTTGAGGTGCGGTATATCCGGTATTTGCCTTCTGTCTTATTGTTATTGAGATACGCAGCTGCCCAGCCGTCATTGGCATTGAGCATGAAAATGGATGGTGTTTCTGCGCCATTGTCCTCTGTTACCCACGGGAACTCAGGATTTGCACTCCAGCTCATGCCTCCGTTGGTTGTGCGGAATTGCCGCTTGTTTGTAGCTATGAAGCCATTGGAAGCATCAACGAACTGAAGAGTGTTGCCCGAAAGGTATTGTTCATAAGTAGTATTCAGCGGAAGCTCAGCCCCTGACCATGTAGCTCCGCCGTCTGAGGTTGTATAAACGTATGATTGACTTGAGACATAAACTTTATCGGGGCTGACTACGGAAAGTCCCCAGAGGGGCACGTAAACCTGGTAATTCATCGATTTCATGAAGTTGTCGTTAAAGCTCGTCCACGTCCGTCCGCCGTCGCTGGTCTTTCCAATCCACATATCAACCCCAAAGCCTATGAAACCTCCTACAGCCCAGCCATTCAACGAGTCTGTAAATTTGAATGCCTGTATATTGGAGCCGCTTTTTGTATCAGTCCAGGTCTTTCCGCTGTCAACTGAGTAAAAAATCCCTCCGCTGCCACTAACAATGCTGTTCTGGTCAAGGACGTATACTGTACCAAAACTTCTACCGAAATCAACATTTTCCCACGCAGCGCCATAAACCGCTCCGGAGAGCAGCAACAGGGCGCAAATGCAGTATAAACTAACTCTTGTAACTCGCTTTACCATCATACCAAATACCTCTAATTAATGAATAATCATTTAAAACTATATAATATTATGCTGCCCTTTTGTATAATCCTGAAATTCCTGAATTTATACGACGCTGGCGGAGGTATTATCCTCTAAACCCTTGCATATTCTTCCATGAATTTTGTAATCTGGTCGTTGTTCCCGATAACAGCAAGCGTCATATCCTCTTTAATTACAATCGAAGGATCTATATCCGTTGTGGTCTTTCCATCTTCTTCGATCCCGATAATGGTGCATCCTATCCTGGAACGGATACAGGCATCCGATATTTTCTTACCTGCAAGGGGTGAATCTTTTGTAACACGGTATCGTTCTATTTCGAGCCCTTCAAACATCATTATTGTCTCTTCAATCTCACGCCCCATTACTATGCGGGCGAGCATCTGGGCAGCCACTATCGAAAGAGAAGCCACATAATCCGCACCCGCCCTGTAAATCTTGTCGATTGACTTTGTCGCATTCGCCCTTGCTATGATTATGGCGTGCGGATTCAAAGTCCTTGCAATGAGAGAAGTGAAAATAATATCAGTATCGTTATTCAGGACAATGATGACCGAAGTTGCGTTCTCAAGATCTGCGCGCTTCAGGACTTCTTCATCGGTTGCGTCACCTGCGACGTATTTGAAATTTTTATCCTTGAATTTTGCTTCATTCTTATCAACTACGATAAAACTCACATTGGCTTTTTCAAGGACACTGGCAATACTCACCCCCACATCCCCGTACCCGATGAGAATAATATGTTTTTTCATAAAGGGGCACGCCCCTTTATGACGTATAGGGGATATTTATATCCCCTTCGTTTGATAAAACTTTCCCAAAGTTTTTTCACAGAATCACCGCGTCATTTTTTTTAATGCTTCAAGCTGTATTTCAGTACCGACCGCAAGAAGTATGGAATTTTCTTTTATCGCGTCCTCTGGCTGCGGATTCAATGATAATACGCCGCCTGCCCAGAGCCCCACTATATTTGTGCCGGTCTGTGCGCGTATCCGTGCTTCTTTTAATTTTTTGCCGATTAGAAAGCTTCCGGGATAAATGGGAAGTTCCACAATACTCAGGTTTTCAAAGAATTTCGTAGCCCCGGCAAGATGATCTGTGAGCGGGTCAATTGCTTTTCTTCCGATATATGTCCCGAATAATGTTTTCGGGGAAATAACCTGGTCTGCTCCGGCGTATTTCAGGTAAGCTGACCTTGCTATATTTTCAACAAGAGCTATTACCTTGATATTGCAGAGCTCCTTGGCCGTCAGGATTATGCTGGCATTTTTTTCATCACTCTGGTTGGCTATCAACATCTTTGCTGAGAGTACATTGGATTTTAGCAGCACGTTCTCGTCTGTAGCATCACCAAGAACGCATATTATTTTCCTTTTGATCAACTGCGCGACGTTCTTTTCATTATCATCAACTACGGCAAAAGGAATCCCGTATTCGTCAAGTTCTGTGATAAGAGTCTCAACGAGCTGGTTGTAGCCGCATATTATAATGTGGTCCCGAAATGCAGCCGGCACTTTTGCGGGCAGCTCTTTTCTGATTGTTTGTTCAAGCCAGGGAGTGACCACCAGGGGGAAAAGCATGGCGAATATCATTATTACGCCTGAGAGTGCAACAACGATACTGAACAGGTGTCCCACGGAGGAAGTGAAAGTAATATCGCCATACCCCACCGTGGTCATACTCATTATAACCCAGTAAATTGCAGTTATGAAACCGTAATTCATGTTCTCGTATGAGCGCATCAGGTACTGGAAAACCAGGCCGTATGATAAAACAAGAATTGTAAAAATGGAAACATAGACAATAACGGATTTACTTACTCGAAGCTTAAACATTCAATTACTATTATTGTATTGATGAGTTAATAATATTAACTGGGTTAATTCCTCATGCTCGTAATCGGGCTTGGCATCCTCCCGCCGCGCAGTATGAAATCGCGGGAACTGAAAGTGCTCACTTCCATCACGTATGTCTCACCGAGCAAGCCCCCGAAATTCACGTAATCCCCTGCCTTTTTTCCCGGAACAGGGATGAGCCGCACGCCAGTTGTTTTCCCGTTCACCACGCCTATCGAAAGCTCATCCGCGATGATTGCAGAAATTGTCTCGGCAGGCGTATCTCCAGGAATGGCTACCATGTCAAGCCCAACAGAACATACTGCGGTCAGAGCTTCAAGTTTCTCTATCGAAAGCGCGCCCGACTTTACGGCGGCATTCATACCCGAATCCTCACTCACCGGGATGAATGTGCCGCTCAAGCCACCCACATTCCCCGATGCCATGGCACCGCCCTTCTTTACAGCATCGATAAGCAGCGCAAGCGCGGCAGTGCTGCCAGGCGCGCCCATTTTCTCAACACCCATCATTTCTACAATGCCAGCCACCGAATCCCCGACTTTTGTGGTTGATGCAAGCGAGATGTCAACGATGCCGAAAGGCACGTTCATATTTCCGGCAAGTTCCCTGCCTATCAGTTCGCCTGCTCTTGTTATCTTAAATGCCGTGCGCTTGATGACCTCGGAAAGCGCGGTCAGGTCGCAGTCTTTGTTCTTCTCAACCACGCTTCTCACAACACCCGGGCCGCTTATCCCGATATTCAACGAAAAATCAGGCTCACCAATGCCGTGAAATGCCCCTGCCATGAACGGATTATCCTCAGGGGCGTTTGAAAATATCGCAAATTTCGTGCAGCCTATCCCGTTCTCTGTCCTGTTTGAAATTTCCTTGAGAGTTGTTCCAAGTTTGATAACTGCATCCATGTTCATCCCTGAAACTGTCGAAGCGACATTCAGGAAAGCGCACACCCTTTCGGTGGCTGAAAGCACTTCAGGAAGCGAGTCTATCAGCAGCGCG
>JAPMTY010000076.1 GCA_026552835.1 Candidatus Methanoperedens sp. | reverse complement strand
TTATATCATTGGGAATTTTAACAGTTACGCTTGACAATTTTTCACCTGCTATATGTCACTTATTAAGCAATAGATATATATTAACTCATTTCCCTACATTCGGGAAAAGCTTCGGCACCCTCTTCCTATAATCGAGGTAAGATTTTCCAAACCTCTCCCTCAACTCCCCTTCCTCAGCATCCGCAATATGCGAAAGCACAAGCGCGAGCACGAACGAATAAACGGCGCCGAGCGCCGAACCCCCAAACACGGCAAGCCCGAAAGCGCCGATAACCCCGCCAGAGTACATGGGATGGCGGACGAACCTGTAAGGACCTGCTGCAACAAATTTAGTCTCCGGTACAAAAACCGCTTTCCGAAGCGTATACATGCCCCAAAAAATGAATAAAAGACCAGCAGCGAACAGCAAAAGTCCGGAAGCTCTTAACAATACATGAACAGGATTGAAGTCTTTTGAAATAAACCAGAAATAGAGAATTATGTTAGTTAAAACAATGAAAACGTGAAGCGAGACCCAGAATGTTTTTGCGCCGCTGGTGAAACCGGAAAACCCTGTTGACTTCCTGTATTTGAGAGCTATTATGTGGTAGGTGATAACCATATACAAGGTTATTATGAAGAATTCTGCATACAGATTCATAGAATGTTGTTTTAGTTTTGAAGATTCATTCAGAACATGAATCTGAATGTTCATCCTCTTCATGCTCTATTTTCGGAAGCTCCATCTTCTTCCCTGTTTTTTCAAGATAATCCTTTATCGCCGCATGCAGTCCATCCGCAGCAAGATTTGAGCAGTGCATCTTTATTGGCGGCAGCCCGTCAAGCGCCTCTGCCACATCCCCGCGCGTGATTTTAAGAGCCTCTTCAAGCGTCTTCCCTTTTGCAAGCTCTGTAATCATACTGCTTGTGGCAATCGCAGCGCCGCAGCCGAAGGTCTTGAACTTCACATCCACGAGCCTGTCATCCTTTACCTTGATATAAATCCACATAAGGTCGCCGCAGACCGGGTTCCCGACTTTCCCGATCCCGTCTGCATCCTTTATCTCACCCACATTATGCGGGTTGGCAAAATGTTCCATCACTTTTTCGCTGTAACCGTCTGTCATATTTTATCTCCCCAATGGCGATATCATCCGCAGTTTATTCACGATTTCGGGCAGCACCGAAACCACATAATCCACATCTTCCTGCGTGTTCCCGCGCCCGAGGGTCAACCTGAGGGAGCCATGTGCCTCTTCGGGTTTCAAACCAATTGCCATAAGGACATGGGACGGCTCAAGCGATGTGGATGAACAGGCAGAACCGGTTGACGCTGCCACGCCTTTCATATCAAGGTTCAATATCATGGACTCGCCTTCAATGTAGCTGAACCTGACATTCGCATTATTGGGAAGGCGTGTTACAGGATGCCCGTTAAGATACGAGTCCTTGATTTCAAGGAGTCCTTTAATTAGCCTGTTCCTCAGGTCTGCCAATTTTGCCTCCTCTGGAAGATGTTCCTTTGCAAGCTCGCAGGCTTTTCCGAAACCAACAATCCCCGGTACATTTTCAGTACTTGAGCGCAGATTCCTTTCATGCCCGCCGCCGTGCAACTGGGGTTCCACCAATGTGCCTTTCCTGAGATACAGGGCTCCCACGCCTTTTGGACCGTATATTTTATGAGCGCTTATGGATAACAGGGAAACACCAAGAGCATCCACGTTCACAGGGATTTTTCCAGTAGTTTGGACTGCATCCGTATGGAGAGGAACATTCTTTTCTTTTGCGATTTTGCCAATCTCCTCTATAGGCTGGATTGCCCCTATTTCGTTATTGGCATGCATGATGGTAATCAAAATCGTCCCGGGTGTGATGGCTTTTTCAACGTCCTTCGGGTTCACAAGCCCGTCTTTATCTACGGGCATGTAAGTTACTTTGAATCCCTGGGTTTCAAGGTATTTGCAGGTGTGCAGAACGGCATGATGTTCTATCGAGCTTGTAATGATGTGGTCGCCCTTTTTCCGGTTCTTATAAGCTATCCCTTTTATTGCAAGGTTGTCTGATTCCGTGCCGCTGCCCGTGAATATTATCTCTTCTTTTTTTGCCCCTATAAGGTCTGCGACTTTCTGCCGCGATTCCTCGATTGCTCTTCTTGCCTGTCTTCCGATTGTGTAAAGACTTGAAGGATTGCCAAACTTTTCAGAAAAATAAGGAAGCATGGCTTCTACGACGGCATGGTCAACGGGCGTCGTAGCGCTGTGGTCCATATAAACTTGTCCTGTCATAGTTTACGGTATGTCCTGTCTTTTGAATATACTTAACGATATGTAGTACAGTATAATTTTAATGATTTATCATTATGTTCCATAGGAAACAAAGGGGTTTTTAAGGATGATAATAATAAGATTTTTGAAGTCACTACCCCTCATCCGATTAACACAATTGACCTGAGTAATATAAATTGATAGATTGATGCGGGGGAAGGGATTTGAACCCTCGAACTCCTGCGAGAATAGATCTTGAGTCTATCACCTTTGGCCGCTTGGTTACCCCCGCATGGGGACGTGCTGAATTATCTTTATTGAACATAAGGATGTCGTTAATTAAAGCAGCCTGTCCAAAAGTATTAAGTATCCATTGCTCTATTTAACGCACGATTTTGTGAACTTATTCACAATTTTAATCATATTAACCTGGAGGAAATTATTTGGCAGTAACAAAAGCAGAAGGCTGGAAAGCAAAATCATGGTACAACTTGGTTGCACCTGATATGTTCGGAAAAACAAATATCGGAGAAACCGTGGCTGATGTGCCCGAAAAATTAGTCGGAAGGATTGTTGAAATAACACTGGGGGAATTGACAAACGACCTTTCAAAGCAGAATACCAAACTGATTCTGAAAATCGACCGCGTTGGCGGGGATTCGGCTTATACAAAATATATGGGGCACCAGTTGACACAGGATTACCTGCGCTCACTTGTTAAAAGACAGACGTCGGCTGTAGAGACAAACATCTCTGTAACCACCAAAGACGGCTATACCCTGAGAGTAAAACCGTCCTGTTTCACAATTAAAAGAGCACGCGCAAACCAGGTCAAAGCTATCCGCGCAATAATGAATAATGTCATTGCGGCGAAGGCGAAAGAACTGGATATGGAGCAGTTTGTCCAGGATGTTGTGACAGGAAAACTTTCTGCGAGTATTTATCACGATGTCAAGCCCATCTATCCTCTCCGCAGGGTAGAGGTCAGGAAGACGGAAATAGAGGCTGAGCCGAGTGCCGTAGCCTCATAATTCTTTTTTTTTGAAAGGTTAATAATTTTTTAGTAATTGTTC
>JAPMTY010000075.1 GCA_026552835.1 Candidatus Methanoperedens sp. | reverse complement strand
TACGCTTCGACAAAACATGCTATTTTCATGGAATATTACATTCTCTGTTTTATCTCATGCACTTTATCATGAACTATATCCCATTTCACTTCATTTTTCAATGCAGGCTCGCAATGGTCCAGTATAACACCGCCATCATCTATCTGGACAACCAATTTACATATCGGGATATTGAATATCTCATAAAATTTTCTTGTAAATTCTGCTGTTTCTTCGCAGGTTGATTCCCCGAACATCTGGATTATTTCATGCACTTCGCCCGTCAGGGGATGAAGTGAAACCGGGAACCGCGCATCGTAGCTCATTTTGTTAATCATTCCTGGAAGTCTTGAATCTGACTTAATTACCTTCATCGAGTTGTTGGTGAAAGGATTTACAGCGAATAACAAAACTGGTGTTGCAATCTCGCTGTCAGGCGATGTTATAAGCCTGTAACCGCTGGTCCTGAGGCCGTGCTTTCTTGCCTTCTCGATTAAAAGCGGGTTCCTGTATGCATCCATTATTTCCGTACAATCCGGTGTGACTTCTACTCCATAGGTTTCAGCATGCGCAGATACATAATATCCCATACGCAAATACCGGTAGTCATGGTTGATATTAAGTACGCTGTCATTCACTGGTTGCCTTAAAAAAAATAACGGACTAGAGTCGCTATCGTCTTCTTCTTCACTGACTATAATCATTTTAGATATCAGTCCGACTTAATCATTATAACCTGAGTATAAATAACTAACGAGTGTGAAGGTGGTTTTCCATTGTAGAATTGGATTTTAAACCTTTTGCGCCACGACCGCCACATGATCGCTGTGGAAAGGCTCTAACTCTATCAGTTCCAGTACCTTGAAAAACCCACCCAGATTCTTCACCTCATTATCAATCACGTCTTCAGGTTCTCCCGTAGAATCAATACTTCTTGACTTTATCATCAGCACCAGAATCCCATCCGTTTTAAGGAACAGCTTTGCGTTCCTGAGGGCAATCATTGCCTGTTCGCGCTGCGCCACGTCCTGGTATATGAAATCAACCTGCGTGACCATATTCTTGTATGAGTCGGGGCGCATCGCATCCGAAAGTATAGGGATTAGATTCATCCTGGGGATGCTCACACGGATAAGGTCATGCATCGCGCGCGGTGAGAATTCCACTGCAAAAACAACACCTTCGGAAACAATATCTGAAACGTGGCTTGCGGTTGTGCCGTTGGCGGCGCCAAGATAAAGAACTGCATTGTCCTTTTTTATCGAAACTGACGAACCTTTCAATATGATGGCTGCAAGCTTGCTGCGAAAAGGGTCCCAGAAGCGGTATTCCGCATTTTCGATAGTTATGAGCTTCTCGCCATAGACCTGTATCCCGGGTGTAAGGTTTCTTGTGACAAGCTTTTTCGAGCCTTTCTCTACTAAAAGAAAGGTATTATCCAAGCTTGTTTCAATTAGCTCAACATCTTTCATCAGCGTTTATCCCGCTTTTATCTGCGGTTTTTAAATTTCCTGAAGCAATCGTGTGATATCGCTCCCGACATCGGATGTTGTATTTGAGCCGCCCATGTCATAGGTTTTCACTTCACCGTTGACGATATTCTGCTCGATGGCTTTGACGATTGCATCCGCAGCCTCTTTCTCGCCAATCTGGGAAAGCAAAAGCGACCCTGCCCATATCGTGGCAATGGGATTCACTTTGTTCTGCCCCTTGTACTTTGGCGCGCTTCCGTGTATCGGCTCGAACATGCTTGTGCCTTCAGGGTTTATGTTCCCGCCCGGAGCAAGACCGAGACCGCCCTGTATCATCGCCCCGAGGTCTGTTATGATGTCGCCAAACATGTTCGGCGCTACAACGGTATCGAACCATTCCGGATTCTTCACGAACCACATTGTAATGGCATCCACGAAATTAAAGTCAGTCTTTACATCGGGATATTCGGCAGCAATGGAAGTGAATTCCTCGCGCCAGAAGCCGTAAATATCGGACAGCACATTCGCTTTATCAACGGAAGAGAGATGTTTTTTACTGTCTTTTGCAAGTTCAAAGGCATAACGTATGACCCTCCGTGTGCCCTCCTTACTGATAAGACCGAGCTGGTATCCGATTTCATCGCTATCGGAATCAATATCAAGCCCGAATTTTACATTATACAGGTTCCGCGCCACTTCAAGCGTTTTCTTGCTCTTTCCCTTTTTTGCCCGCCCGCCGATACCGATATAGAAGTCTTCAGTATTTTCGCGCACAACAGTGAAATCAATGTCTTTCGATGTTTTATCCTTGAGGGGCGTCCATACGCCTTCAAGCAATTTCACAGGGCGCAGGTTCACATACTCATCTAGATAAAAACGAATCGTGAGGAGGATACCCTTTTCAAGTACGCCGGGTTTAATCCTCTCATCGCCTATAGCCCCGAAATAAATCGCCCTGTATTGCGAAAGTTCTTTTAGAGTGTCTTCAGAGATGAGTTCGCCTGTTTTGAGATAATGGTCTGCTCCATGCGGGTATTCCAGCCAATCGATATCGAAACCGAATCTTTCTCCTGCGGCGTCAAGAACCTTGCGCCCTTCCCTGATTATTTCTGGACCAATCCCGTCGCCCGGGATTACGGGGATTTTATATTGTGTCATAAGTGTCCTCAAATTGTTTCTTAGAATTTCTGCCTTTTTGAATCTGTTAGGTTATTAAATTAACTAAAATATCTCAAGCACGCTTTAAATCAGTGCTTTTAATGCACTAAATCCCGTTTCCAGAGCGGTCTTAAGAATAGCCAGAGGGTCTGTAATATGAAGATAATGAACCATGATTGGAATCGCAACAAAAGTCCCGACCATGCTGCCAAGATTGGCAAGACCTGCAACAAGTATTATGCGAAACAGCCTGTTCTGCATTAATTCTTTCACCGTTTCTGCTTTCGATATCGTTTTGAAATCCTCTGTCGTCGGAGGGCGAAAATGAGCTTCCACAAGACCTGCAAGCCATCCAATTGCTAAAAAAGGATGCAGGAATCCGAACCAGGCAAGACTGAATGCTGTCAGTGCTGACAGCGGATGTCCTCTTGCAACAATGACCCCGACTGCGGAAAGTATTCCCTGCACAATGAACAGGGTTAACAGCGCTGTCAAAAGAGTTGAAAGAGAAACGCCGCCTGAATATACGAGAAGGGCAAGCATTCCCACTACCATTGCTATAATAACGATTGTTGCGGCTTTAAACCAGCTAAACCCTTTTTTCGGGAGCGTGGTCAACTCCTGGATTGGCGGCAGTGATTCGGGAGCGTCAAGATATTTCTTGATTCCTTCCCTGTGGCCCGCGCCCACCACGGCAACGACATTGCCTTCTTTTGATAAATCGAGAAGGTTTTTTGCCATGAAAGCATCCCTTTCGTCTATGAGAATCGATGCGGCGCTTGGCGCCACTTTTCGTAATTCGGAGACAAGCTGGGCCACGACATCTTCGTTGGTAACGGTGTCGATGTCGATTTCTTTTGTTCCAATACCGAACGTTGCGCCGATAAGGGAACCGAAAAGCTTCAATTTCTCAAAAAAGGACATTTTACTCCAGAAGCGTCCGAGCGTAATCTGGATATCCCTGTCAATAAGAGCCACGCGCGCGCCGGATTTTTCGGCGGTTTCAATGGCTGCAAGCATTTCGGCTCCTGGCTTGACACCCATATCAGCACCTATTTTTTTCTGGACAAAAGCAAGGAGCCATTGCAGCAAAAAGTAGTTGAACTTCCCGCCGCTTAAAAGGTCTTTGACATTAATTTCACGGACTTCTTCTTCCCCTTTTAATGCATGGTATCTCCCCCTGTCAAGCTCAACAGCTACGATATCGGGTTTTTCCCGCTCAATTATCTGATTGACCTCGGAAATGCTCTTTTCAGAAACATGAGCAGTCCCGACAATAGTGACCCTGCCGACAGATGCGGCCGGGTTTAAATAATTGAACTTGAAACTGATTGCGTAAGAACCGTTATCCATGTTATTCCAGTAACTGCACAGACCTTAAAATATCTGTCCTTGACACAATGCCAACCATTTGTTTTTCTTTTGTAATAACTATCCGTCCGATATTGTTCACATTCATGAGTTTTACTGCGTTTTCTGCGTCATCATCTTCCCGTAGGGTAATAAGCTCTTTTGTCATTATCTCTGAAATCTTGACCTTTTTCCTTTCCTCCTTCGGGACTTTCTGCACATCTGTAAAGGTCACTATCCCTTTTACTTCAGAATCATCCAGAACAGGATATCCCATGTGCTTGAACCTGAACATAATATCTACAAGTTCTTCAACTGACATTCCTGAAGTCACGGAAGTGACATTTTTTGACATTATATCCCTGATTTTGACGCCTTCAAGTACGACTGTGACTTCGGTCGATTTTTCTTCTTCTGAAGCCCCGATGTATATAAAGAAAGCGATGAGGATGAACCATATACCTCCCGCCAATAACCCGAAAATACCCATGATGATTGCAAACATCTTGCCAATACCGGCGGCAGTCCGAGTGGCTTTGATATAAGGCATCCTGCCTGCAAGCCATGCTCGCAGCACCCTGCCGCCGTCCATCGGGAATGCAGGGAGGAGATTGAAGATACCGAGAATTATGTTAATATACCCTATCAGCCAGATAAGGCGCAGGTAAGGATTATCGCTTATATTCAGGAACATATAAGCAGTGTAAGATAAATCGGCAGGTTTGGTAACAATATAGACTATTCCAAGCAATATGCCTATCAAAAAGCTGACACTTGGTCCGGCAAGAGCCATTTTAAACTCAATTTTGGGGTTCCTCGGGATTTCTTCCATGGCTGAAACGCCCCCGAAAAGGAACAGGGTTATGCTCTGGATATTCGAGCCGTTCTTTTTAGCCACGGCTGAATGCCCAAGCTCATGCAGTAATACGCAGATAAAAAGTGAAATTGCTGCAGATAAAGAAAGAGCATAACGGATTATTGATAATTGCACGTCATTAAAGCCAAATGGGGCAGGATTCACTGAAAAATAATAAGCAAAAACAGGCAGTATTAATAGAAACGTAATATGTAGTTTAATCGGGATCCCCATTATTTTCCCTATCTGGATTGACGTATTCATGAAATTCCTCCCAAATTATTATATGTATATTATGAGTTAAATCGTATAGACTTTGCGGATATAGCAGCGAAAAAGATATAAGTGGCTGTTTTTATTATTATCAGTCCCTGAATGTGCGATAATATTAAGCCTGAATAACATATTATTTATTAATTATCAGTTGGTAACATATGGAAAATTCTGAAAAAGAAAATACTGAAAAAGAATTAAAGAACCAGGATATGCTCGGCGGTCTGGAGATAACATCAACAAAAGATATCGAGGTTCCCAAGAAGTTAATTGAACAGGT
>JAPMTY010000077.1 GCA_026552835.1 Candidatus Methanoperedens sp. | reverse complement strand
GCTGGAAACCTTGACGCTATAAAAGGCATGCACCCGGCATTGCGCTCGCGTATCAAAGGATACGGATATGAAGTTTATATGAGCGATACCATCGAAGATACCGCAGAAAACAGGCAGAAACTTGTCAGGTTCGTAGCTCAGGAAGTTATAAGGGACGGAAAAATCCCGCATTTTGACCGCGGCGCCGTGGAAGAAATCATCCGCGAAGCAAGGCGCAGGGCAGGAAGAAAGGGCCATCTGACGCTTAAACTCCGTGACCTCGGGGGTCTCGTCCGTGTCGCAGGCGATATAGCGCATGGTGAAAATGCGCCGCTCACGACCGCCCAGCATGTATTGAAAGCAAAGAGCATCGCGCGCTCGGTCGAACAGCAGCTTGCGCACCAGTATCTTGAACGCAGGAAGGATTACAAGCTGTTCGTGAAAGAGGGCGCAGAGATAGGCAGGGTTAACGGTCTTGCAGTGATGGGCGACGATTCGGGTATTGTTCTTCCGATTATAGCCGAGGTCACACCCACGCAATCCATATCAGAAGGCCACATTATTGCCACAGGCATGCTTAAGAACATTGCAAAGGAAGCTGTCCAGAACGTATCGGCGCTGATCAAAAAGACAACAGGCAAGGATATTTCGAAGATGGATGTCCATATCCAGTTCGTTGGAACATATGAAGGCGTTGAAGGCGATTCTGCCAGCATATCCATAGCCACTGCAGTTCTCTCTGCAATACAGGGAATCCCTGTCGACCAGAGCGTTGCCATGACCGGTTCGCTCTCGGTACGGGGCGATGTGCTGCCAGTTGGCGGTGTAACATACAAAATAGAAGCAGCTGCGCTTGCAGGGATAAAGACCGTAATAATTCCGAAATCAAACATGGGAGACGTTCTCATTGAGGACGAATATAAGGATGTTATCAAGATAATCCCGGTGTCAAATATCGAAGAAGTGCTTGAATACAGTCTTGTTGGAAGAGAGAAAGAAGGTCTTATCGCAACGCTCAAGAAAATTGCCTCAAGGACCAAATTCACTATACCTCTGCCTGAACCAAAACCTGTTACCGTAGTGTGATATTACATGGATTTCTATGATACCCGTGTCATAAAGAGCGCAAGCACAGCTATCGTCCTTGATAATGGCGAGATACGGGAGATTTCGAATAATTTTTCAAGCGGCGCTGCGGTAAGAGTTCTGGATTCGGGCTCATGGGGATTCGTGTCGCAGGACGGGGCATCAGAAAACCTTGATGCTGCGCTGGGTTCTGCGAGAAGGCTTGCGAAGGCCGCCAAAATCAAAAGTCCAAGGAACCCGGTGAGGCTTGCCCCGATAGAAAAACCGAATTTGCAGAATCTTCCTGAGGTCAAAGAGAACCCGGAGGATATTCCGATCGAGGATAAAGTAAAATTACTTTCTGAGATTGAAAAAAGCGCCCGGATTGAAGGCATTAAAAGTACAAATGCCGTTTATTCAGAGTCTATAGTCACTATCAAATATTCAAGTTCGGAAGGTCTTGATTGCGAATATTCGTTAAACCGCGTGGGTTTTGCAGTAAGCGCCATTGCCCAGTCTGAAGGTATATACCAGATTGGAAGGGAAAGCAGGTTTGGCGTCACGGGTTTTGAATTTTTCAAGAAACACAATGCGTTTGAGCTGGCGCGGAAAGCCGCAGATACCGCAATTGAATTATTGTCTGCAAAAACGCCAAAAGCAGGAACATATCCGGTGATACTTGACCAGGAGCTGGCAGGTGTATTCATTCATGAAGCAGTGGGGCATGCAGTTGAGGCTGACCATGTTCTTGAGGGAAATTCCATCCTCGCGGGAAAGATAGGTGAACAAATAGCGTCACCTCTTATTACGGTGTATGACGACCCGTCCCTGCACGAATACGGTTACTATCCGTTCGATGATGAGGGCGCGGAATCAAAGAGAACAACGCTGATAGAGGACGGTGTTCTGAAAGCGTTTCTCCATTCAAGGGAGAGCGCAGGGCAGTTGGGAGGGGTGAGCAGGAATTCCCGCGCCCAGGGATATGCCCGCCCGGTTATCAGGATGAGCAATACGTTCATAGCTCCCGATGGGATGAAGTTCGAGGAGATGCTTGCTGAATTAAAGGATGGCATCTATTTAAAAGGCTCGCGCGGCGGCCAGGTGAATCCGGGAGAGGGAGTGTTCCAGTTCAATGCCGAGCGCGGATTCATGGTGGAGAACGGAGAGCTCAAGACGCCGCTCCGGGATGTCTCGCTGTCCGGGCATACTCTTGAGATTTTAAATAGCATTGCTGCTGTGGGGAATGATCGCGAGATGAATTCCGGCAGGTGCGGGAAGGCTGGGCAGCTTGTGCCCGTGAGCGATGGGGCGCCGCATGTGCTGGTGAGGAAGGCGATGGTGGGAGGAAGCGGGTGAAGAAAAGGGGCTGATGCATGAGCTGCTGACGGGGGGAAGAGAGTAAAATTATGAAAATGAGTGTGGAACTCTTGGATATAGCAGAATTGGATTTGCAAGCAGCAAAAGTTTTACATGAGAATGAACTTTATCCTCAGTCAATCTTCTATTTTCAACAAAGTGTTGAAAAAGCAAACAAAGCATTTGCATTAATGACAAAACTGGTGACAGAAGATCAGTTATTAAGGGATATTAGACATGAGCCAATTAGAATCTATGAGAAAGTCATAATAAAACAAAAAAATAAATTCGAACAATTCGAAGGACATTTAAGAATTATTCCTGGATTCAAAGAAATTAATATTCTTAAAAATATTGATGTTAATAATTATTTAAAGCAGTTTGATATATTTTTATCTGATATCGAAGAAATTAAACAAGATAGGAACGACTTGATTAATATGTCATTTACGGATATTCGCAGAATTTTAAGGGAAATAGAATTCAATAGGAAAAATAGCGAAAAACAAATGCGACGTATTTCAAAGATTAGAGTAACAGAGAGAGATTGGAATAAACAAAAGACAAATATGATAGAACTGTACAATGTTTTCTCGAAATATAACCCGGTACAGGTTGAAAAGGAAAAAAAGAATTTAGATAATATTAACATTGAACAAATAGAAGAATATATAAAAAGGTATTTTGAATTTATTTATTTTGTCACTTTTATTTCAACGCCTCTTTATTATCTTTCGATTATTACTTTACCACATTCAACTGTTACAAGATATCCTCAAAACGATTTAACTCCTGTAAATATTTACACCAAAAAACTCCCCATTGTTAAAAAATTGCCAGTTTTGAGTGAAATTCAGGGAAGAGCATTGAAAGAATTGAAAATATTAAATAAAAGGATTGAAGATCTAAATGTTACTAAGTAGTGTTGCATGTGCTGGTGAGGAAGGCATGGTGAGGGGAAGCGGGTGAAAAACTGCTATTTATCCAATTTATATTGAGCTTGGATATGTTTCAAAATTTGCATATAATACAAAGGCAATAACGATCTTTCTTCTTTTTTAATGTAACTATTATGAGCAATTAAGTTTCGACATTTTGTTATTTCTTCGATTTTTCCTACAATCCAATTTTGATTTGGAAAAAAGCTGTGGAATATATCCCAATTATTTTGTATCACTTTTCCTAAATCATCTAGATCAAGATAAAATAAATCATTTCCTCCTCTGACTGATAGCCATTTATTTTTATCTTCATCTGCCCTCCTGTTACTTATTTTTCGTATTAAATCTGTGGAAATTTTGATTTTCTTAATAAAGTCAGTACCATATTGGTTAGCACAAATTTTCTCAATAAATATTCTTAATGAATTCTCAATGCAATATGAAATAACATATGCTTCAGACATTTCCTTTCCTTTTGTTTTTATGTCGTCTGGCAAAAGCTCCCCAACAATATCGACATAGCTACCTCTTCTGATTTCATTAACTACCTGCTCAATTTGTATAGTTTCACCAGTATCGGATACAACATACCCTTCATTATCAATTGTATATCCTAAAATCTTTATATATTTAGCTAATCTGTTTTTAGTACTATTATCAAGGAATTTTGTACAAGTTTTGCAGGAGTTATAAGGCCACTGTTCCTTTATGGTGCAGGTATCAAATCTTCTGCAGCAAAGAAATTTCCCGATGCTATTATATAGATTTTCAAAGAAGATTCCCAGTGCAGGGCTGTCTTCTTTTTCATATATTCCTATTATGAAATTAGATACATTTTTTTCATAATAGAAATCGCTACTTTTCCAATTTCTCAAATTATCCGGAATATACCCTCCCAAAAGAGATTTTTCAGCTATATCTACAATATCTATAGAATTTCTGAGACCTATTATGATGCTTTGTATACCCTCAATACCTTCGGTTGATGATGTGTCAAGATTAGACATTCTTCCCTCTTAATATTGGTTTTATCCATTTTTTATACATTAACACAATCCAATATAAAAATCCTTGCGCTGTAAAATCTCTTAATACACCACCAAATATTATCAAATCTTATAAGATAATTTTCCCCCCTTTCCCAAAACTCCCTCTTAATCCTCTATAGAGACCCATCGCTTCGGTTCCTTCACAAGCTTGTACCTCATTTTAACCTCCTCAAACTTATCCTTGCCAACCACCATAACCTTATATAACCCTATTAAAAGAGTATTAATTACAAACCGACCCCGGGCAAAAGCAATATGGGAGGAATTGTCATAAACTCAAGCGCCGACCGCTACAAGTACATGTCCATAAGGCAACTGGAAGATATAACATCTGAATTGAAAGAAGAAGCAAAACGCGACCCTGCGCGGGATAAAGAGTATCATGTGGCTTATAAGGCATTGCAGGACAAAATCAGGGAAAGGGACAGGAACAGACCAAAGTGTATGCCGTGGCGCTTCGAACATGAGCTGGATGTCGCGGAAGAATTTTAAAACATCCATGCTTGAATTATTATAATGCTATCAATCAACCCTGAGATTATCAGGCTTTTTCCGTCAGTAAAGAGCGGCGCAGTCGAGCACGGGTTGTGGAGGATTCCGCTGTTCTTTGATAAAAGTTTCGGGAAAAACAGGGGATGCATCCGTTTGCGCCGCTATATAGTCCACATGGCTGAAATGGGTGAAACAAAGGAAGCGATGATGGATAAGACAAACGAAATATACGAAGAATTCTCGGAACTCATTAAGAAATATCCTGCCGATAGCGATACGCAGGAACTGCGGAAGCAGCAGCTGGAAAAGTACATGCTGGAGTTCATAGACGAAGTGACCGAACTCATAGCGGAAGGGGATGCCACGCAAATATATTAGGTTAAAAATTAGAAAATTGATTTTACATTGTTATTATAAAAGTCTCATCGCCCTTCAAAAAACAGCACTTCATCAGCGTCCACAACCGTGGCTTCCCCGAGCGCACAGCACTCGGCGCGGCGTACCCTTGCATGTCCTTTAATTTCAAGCTGGAGGCGGGCAAGCTGGACCTCGGCTTCTTCATAAGATATCTCCGTCCTCTGGGTCACTCTTTGCATTGAGATCTGTTTCTCGCGGATTTTTGCGATAACCCCATTAGTTCCGGGTCTTACATCTTCAAGGCTTGTCGGCGTAAGGAATATCACATCTCCGACATCGGCTTCAAGTACCGAGAGAAAATTATGCGGGCTTCTTATCTCGATAGTTTTGACTTTGTCGTGCTCAAGTTCCTTTAAGATGTGCTGCGAAATCCCGCTCAATACGATATGCCGCATAAAATCACCCGTACATCGGAAACTCTTTCTTGGGAATCGATGGCGTTTCAGTGGTTTTGACCTGTTCCGCAAGTTTAGAAAGTTCAAGCTCTATCTGTTCTGCCTGGCTCAATAATTTTTCAGTATCAATATCCAGCTCAAAGATATTATTGATTACCTTTAGCACTTCGACAGCAGCTCTCGGGTCTGGATTTGGTCCCGGTGTCTCACCCAGCAGGCTCACACCCGGCAGGCCGCGCAAATAAGCCTCGGTCATTATACTGCCTGAAATGCCTGAAATAGTTCCCACCTGGAATATTTCTGTTTTATTTTTTATCTTTTCCAGCAACTCAGGGTTAGTCGCACCCCCGAAAACGCGCCGCTCTCCCGTGGTGGTCGCGATACCTGCAATCGAAACAATATTCCTGCAATGAACCGATTGCATCCAATCCGTCAATATTTTGCTTATATCGTATGACGCAGTCGGATGTATCGGTATATCTGATATTACCACAACGACCTCTTTTTCTTTGGATTCGTATATGCGCACAGGCATATAGACAAGACCGTTAAAAAGAACTGCAAGAGGCGGGAAATACCTTGAATCAATTGAGCCCATGTATTTCATTTTGAGTTCTTCGATAATGTGCTGGCAGGATATGTTTCCCACAAGCCCTATGCCCGGGAATCCGACAATAATCAATGGGTTCTTCGATTTTATCGGTTCATTGATGACTTTCACATATTGTTCTGCTTGTTCTAATGCCATGTTCCACCGATTATTAATTAGGGGGAAGGTAAATAAAAGCATCGAAGGAAAAATCTTATCTGAAGATAGGGACATAAGTTCAGGACATGGAGACTGGCGAAATCGTCCAAATGTTTGCTGAATCAGATTTCGGGATTGACCCCCTGGCGCTTGATTTGTTAAAAACAAGTTCTCCTGAGTTAATACATGATGTTTTAAAATCAATAGACAGTTCTGTGATGGTCGTGGGGATAGAACACATAAAGCATCTGGTTAAGAAAACAAGCGCTAAAACCGACGTCCCGCCGGAAACGACTAAAACCATACCTCAAACGCCGGTTGTAATTCCATCTAAAGTCAAACCCAATGGAAACCCGGTTACAATTTTGAAAGACATAACAAACCAGTCAACTTGCATCGGGGAGTATACTGAGTTCGTGCATTATTTCCGGGACCGCTATGATTCAATCGCTGAAATGCTTCGCAGAATAGGCGCAAGACCCATTGAAAGCATCAAGAAAAGGAACATGGATACAAGAGAGCCGCTCTCTATTATCGGGATGGTACTGGATATCAGGACAAGCGCAAAAGGGCATAAATTAATCGAGGTTGAGGATAAAACCGGAACCATACCTGTTTTAATCCATAAAGAAAAAGATAAAGAGCTGTTTGAACTTGCAAAGAGAATAATACCGGATGAAGTAATCGGGATCACAGGCACGCTTTCTTCAGACGGCAGCCTGATGTTTGTAAATCGGATAATTTTCCCCGACATTCCCAATAATCAGGAAAAAACATTGAACCGGAAAAAACCCGAAGGCAAAGCGGTTTTCATTTCGGATATACATGTGGGAAGCAAGACTTTTCTTGAAGATTCTTGGCTCAAGTTTGTAAAATGGCTCGGAGACGATATTAATTATCTTGTAATAGCAGGCGATGTTGTTGACGGCATCGGCGTGTTCCCTAACCAGGATAAGGAGCTTGCGATTTCAGATATTTATGAACAGTATGAAAAAGCGGCGCAATACCTGAACGCCGTGCCGGGGCACATCAGGATTATAGTCTCGCCTGGAAACCATGATGCAGTGAGGCAGGCTGAACCGCAGCCGCGCTTTCCAGAAAAAATCACTAAATTGTTTCGCAATGATATTATATTCGTAGGGAATCCTGCGATGGTGGATATCGGTGTCAAGGTATTGATTTATCACGGAAGGTCAATGGACGATATAATTGCCAGCATCCCTGGATTTTCTTATGGAGAACCTACAAAACCCATGAGCGAGATGTTAAAACTTCGTCATCTTTCGCCGATATACGGCGGCAGGGTGTCAATTGCTCCCGAACTGAAGGACCATTTCGTGATAGACACTATACCGGACATATTACATTGCGGGCATGTCCATACGGTTGGGGTTTCAAGCTACAAAGGGGTGCTGACCATTAACAGCGGCACCTGGCAGAGTCAGACCGAATTCCAGAAAAAGATGAACCTCCAGCCCATGCCGGCTAAAGCTACGGTTGTTGACCTTGCGAGCATGGAATACTCAATAAAGGATTTTAATTAGATATTATGCTGAAAAACACCTATATTCATATACCCGGCATTGGTTCTTCAACAGAGCGCAAGATATGGGAATGCGGCATAAAAAATTGGGAAGACTTCCTTCAAAACCACTGCGCGATAAAAGCACTGAAAACGAGGCAGAGGGTATTATTTTCAGGTGTTGAGGAATCGATTGAGCAGTTATCTTCAGGAAATCACATTTTTTTTGCCCGCCGGCTTTTGCCGTGCCACCAGTGGAGAGCATTTCGGTTTTTCAGTGAAAAAACAGCTTATGTGGATATTGAGACTACAGGTCTTTCATCAAATTGCGACAGCATAACAATGATAGGTATCTATAACGGGAATGAAACGAAAACGTACATAAGAGGCATAAATCTTAAAGAAGCGCAGGCAGAACTTGCAAAATATAAACAGCTCGTTACTTTCAACGGGGCGAGATTTGACCTTCCTTTTATTAATCATGAGTTCCCGGGGTTTTTCAATCACCTTCACACAGACCTTCTTTACCCCTTGAAGAAATTGGGCTTTAGCGGGGGTCTAAAAAAAATTGAGTGTTCACTTGGAATAAAGCGGAGCGAGGAAACCGATGGGATATCGGGGTTTGACGCTGTTAGATTATGGAACATGTACGAACGCGGGGATGATGAAGCGCTGGAGCTTCTCATAAGGTATAACAGGGAAGATGTGGAAAATCTCAAGACAATAATCGAGATGACCTACCCGAAAATGATAGAGAAAGAGATGATCGCCGGGCGTACACCATCGGTTAAAAAGAGCCAGTTGAAAATATCACATTAGGCCGTAAATGAGTTTTCCGACAACAAATAAAAGAATAATCGCAAAAACACGGTTAATCGTTGTTGAATTTATATGCTTGAATGTTTTTGAGCCTACCTGCGCGCCCACAAACGCCGCTGCGCCCGCGTAGGCCAACAAGTGGATATCAAGTTCTGAGCTAAAACCCAGGTATCCAAGAAAACCTGATAAGGACATGAACGTGATAATGAATGCCGAGGTTGCAATGGCGTTTCGTGTTTCAAGACCAAGGACAAGAAGAAGCGGCACCATGAATGTGCCCCCGCCTATCCCCACAAGTGAAGAAATAGCCCCGATAAAAAACGCAGCAGTTGCACCTATCCACATCTTTTTCTTTTCGCTTACGCTGACCGAGATACCTATACTGCTGAAAAAAAGTATCCTCATGCCCGCGATAAAAAGAATAATCGAAAGCAATACGATTATAAGCTTCGTATCTATTTTGTGAGCAAGGAAGGAACCTGCAAGTGCGCCAAAAACGGAAGTAAATATCATGGGCATGGCAAGGCTTTTGTTCACAAGCTGCTGTTTTAAATACGTCATCGAGGCAGAGGCGGTTGTAATCACATTCAACAGAAGCGCCATGGGGATTGCGGTAAGGATGGGAACGCCAAGCCAGAAAAAAAACGGAGTATATATTATCGCCCCGCCAAGACCGAGCATCGAGAACAGGACTGCAATGATGAATGCGATAAATATAATCAGTAATAATTCCATGCTATCTCTTTAATACATATATGATTAATAATGCTGCTGGAAACATTTAAGTTCAATCAAGTCAATTTAGTTCGTAAGGATGCAAATGAATAAAAAAAATCGGTTAATACTGGGGGTTTCCATCATTGTTGTATTATTAGGATCCCTGTTTTATTATACAAATACCTCGAAGATATATGAGGTGAGCGAAGCGGTTGCTGCACAGGGGAACCTAACGGGAAAGGTTATCACCATCAACGGGAGCATGGTTCCGGGTTCAGACAATTGGGACTCGCTTAACCGGACCCTCGCTTTGAAAATGACAGACGGCATTGCCACGCTGGATGTTGTTTATATAGGCGATAAACCCGATCTCCCGCCTGAAGCTACAAATATTCAGGCAGTAGTGACTGGAAAATTCAACAATAATGTGTTTGAAGCTTTCAATATGTTAACAAAATGTCCCTCCAAATATGAATCCAACAACTCCATATATACTCCTCCAGCCAAAACCCAATAATGTTTTCATATCTTTTTTAAATGAAAACCGAACAAAATCGAAGGATTTATCAACTACAATATCTTTTAATCAAATAGTTTGAGGAACCAAAAAATAAGGTTTTTTTGGATAGGATAGGAAATCAGGTTCCTCATATTCTAAATAACACCGATACTTAAAACTATTTTCCGTAATTATACCCAAATCTATTCCTATTCGATACATTATACAGGTACAGAATGAGCGAGAAGGTGGCGTTGAAACGTGAATTGGGTCTCACCGAGGTAATCCTGTCGGGTGTAGGAATAATCCTAGGGGCAGGGATATATGCGCTCATCGGAAAAGCGGCAGCACTTTCGGGTAACTCCGTCTGGCTCTCGTTTGCGCTTGCATCGCTTATTGCGGTTTTTACGGGATTGAGCTATGCTGAACTCTCTTCCATGTTCCCAAGAGCAAGCGCTGAATATGAATATACCTCAAATTCATTCGGAAAGAGGCTTGCATTCATTATCGGCTGGTTAATAATCCTGAGCGCCGTAATCGGCGCATCAACTGTAGCCCTGGGTTTCGGGGGTTATTTCAAAGCGCTTTCCGGAGTGCCAGTCATAACTTCTGCCCTGCTCCTCATAATCGCCCTCTCCATCCTCCTTTTCTGGGGCTTAAAAGAGTCTGTATGGTTTGCGATAATATCCACCCTCATAGAAAGCGCTGGTCTTATTCTGATAATTTTCATAGGGATTCCCTATCTTGGGAAAGTGGATTATTTTGAGATGCCGCAGGGCCTGACTGGAGTTTTCCAGGCTTCAGCGCTTGTGTTTTTTGCATATACCGGATTTGAAAGTATTGTAAAGCTCTCGGAAGAGACTAAAAACCCTGAAAAAACAATTCCGAAAGGATTGATGCTGGCTATATTAATCAGCATCGTCCTCTACATTTTAGTAGCAATCTCCGCAGTCAGTGTAATAGGCTGGGAAAAACTTGCGGCATCGGATGCGCCTTTTGCAGACCTTGCATTCAGCGCTTTCGGAAGCGAGGCGTTCATTCTATTAGCCGTGATAGCTCTTTTTGCAACAGCAAATACCGTTCTTATGATGATGCTCGGGGGTTCGAGAATAGTGTATGGAATGGCTGGTTCGTCCACTCTTCCCGCAATCCTTGGAAATGTGCATTTTACAAGAAGGACGCCATGGATTGCTATAATTTTCGTGATGCTCATGTCAATGCTTTTCGTTTTTGCCGGCGATATCGCTTTTGTGGCTAATGTGGATAACTTCACGTTGTTTGTGACATTTTTTGTAATCAATGCTGCCCTCATTTTGTTGAGGTATAAGGAACCGCAAATGAAAAGGGCATTTCGGGTTCCATTCGCTATAGGCAAGTTCCCGTTACTACCGTTATTCGGTATTGTGTTCTGTGTTTTTATGCTTTTTCAGCTTGAGTGGAAGGTTCTTCTTGTGGGTTCAGTGCTTGTGGTTATTGGCCTGGTTTTATCTTTTGTGGATATGAATAAAAAAAGGCAGATGATTAGATAAATCACCGCAACGAGCGCGAAGAACGCAAAGCTGAGAGTAACACCTTTGCGAACTTTGCGCCTTTGCGGTGTGCGCCAAAACTCATAAAACATGCCGCTAAAATTTACATTAAGTTAACAGTACCAACAAATGCATGCAAAAACAAAAATAGGAATAAACGAATATCTCACCCGGAGACAAGCTGAATGGACAAGATGACACCTGCGATGCGCCAGTATTACGAAGCCAAGGAAAAACACAAGGATGCACTCATTTTCTTCAGGATGGGTGACTTCTACGAGTCCTTCGGGGATGATGCGAAAATAATCGCAAAGGAACTTGAAATAACGCTCACATCAAGAGGCAGGGATAAAGAGGGTGAGGATATGCCTCTTGCTGGTATTCCGTATCATGCTGTTGATTCATACCTGCCGCGGCTTATAAAAAAAGGCTATAAAGTTGCGATATGCGAGCAGCTTGAAGACCCGAAAAACGCAAAAGGCATTGTCAAAAGAGGAGTGGTCAGGGTCATTACGCCAGGGACTGTTATCGATTCGTCGCTGATTTCAGACCAGTCCAATAATTACCTGATGTCCGTTTCAGGGGAAGGCATGGAATTCGGTTTATCGTTTTTGGACGTGAGTACAGGAGAATTCCTGACGACCCAGTTTACAGACAATCAGAATTATGATAAAATAATAAGCGAAGCCGCGCGGATGAAACCAGCAGAATGCATACTTTCCACTCAACTTTTTGAAAATAAAAAACTCACGCAGCGATTAAAAGACATAGGCATAATACTCAATAAATTCGATGCAGAAGCCTTTGATTCCAAAAACGCACGAAACCGCCTCCTGAAACATTTCGGCGCCTTGACTCTTGAAGGTATGGGCTGCGAGAATCTCCTTTTTGCAGTCTCGGCATCAGGCGCAGCTCTTGAATATGCGCAAAAAACCCAGATGAGGGACTTGAATCACATACAGGCGATGAGGACATATTCAGAGAATGAGTTCATGGTGCTGGATTCTATTACGCTGCGGAATCTTGAGATAATCCAGAGCATTCGGGGCGAGGGAACAGGTTCACTTTTATCCGTTATAGACCGCACAAAAACCCCCATGGGCAGGAGGATGCTTCGGAAATGGCTTTTGCAGCCTTTGATTTCTGTAAATAAAATAAACGAGCGGCTTGACGCGGTGGATGAGATTATTAAAAAGACACTGATGCGGTACGATTTGAGCCAGGCGCTTCTGGGTATCAGGGACATCGAGCGTCTCATTGGTCGCATCGTTTATGGCAATTCAAATGCAAGGGACCTCATAGCGCTCAAGGTATCTCTTGAAAAGCTTCCTGAAATGATAAAATCTCTTAAAGAAAGCGATATCAAATCAGGCCTTCTGGCAAATATAATAACGAAACTTGGTGATTATACAGATATTGTCGCACTCCTTGGGCGGGCGCTTGTGGACGACCCGCCTGTAAGCGTTCGCGAAGGCGGGATGATTAAAGGGGGGTATAATGAAAAGCTGGACGAGCTTAAGAAAATGTCGCTGCACGGGAAGGACTGGATTGCTGAGATGCAGCAGAAAGAGCGCGACAGGACCGGCATAAAATCCCTGAAAATAGGGTACAATTCCGTGTTCGGGTATTACATCGAGGTAACGAAAACAAATCTTTCGCAGGTTCCTCCGGATTATATAAGAAAGCAGACAACCGCGAACGGTGAACGTTTCTATACGCCCGAACTTAAGGAAAAGGAAGTGATGATACTTTCCGCTGATGAAAAAAGGGTTGCTCTTGAGTTTGAACTGTTCACGGAGATTAACTCGCAAATCGCGGGGCGGTCAAAGGAGTTGCAGGCTACAGCGCAGGCGATAGCTGAACTGGACGTGATAGTAAACCTTGCTGAAATGGCTGTTAACAACAAGTATATGCGACCGGAGGTGAACGAAAGCTGCAATATCCTTATCCGCGACGGGAGGCACCCTGTTGTGGAGTATGCGATTCCAGGCGGGTTTGTCCCCAATGATACGCACATGGACTGCCAGGAGAACCAGTTCCTGCTCCTGACCGGTCCAAACATGGCAGGAAAATCGACATACATGCGGCAGACCGCGCTGATAGTGATAATGGCGCAGGCAGGGAGTTTCGTGCCCGCATCCTACGCATCAGTCGGGCTTGTGGACAGGATATTCACGCGCGTCGGGGCATTTGACGACCTTGCAAGCGGTCAGAGCACGTTCATGATAGAGATGGTGGAACTTGCCAATATCCTGAACAATGCAACTGCGAAAAGCCTCGTTCTCCTTGATGAAATCGGCAGGGGTACAAGCACCTACGACGGTTACAGCATCGCAAAAGCCGTTGTTGAATTTATCCACAACAAAGACCGCGTGGGTGTGCGTTCGCTTTTTGCCACGCATTACCACCAGCTTACATCTTTAACCAGAAGCCTGCGGCGCGTGAAGAATTATCACGTCGCTGTAAAAGAAGAAGGCAACGACCTCGTGTTCCTCCGCAAGATAATCCCGGGCGCGACGGATAAGAGTTACGGCATCCATGTGGCAAGGCTTGCAGGCGTGCCCCTGAAGGTGACGCAGAGGGCTAAGGAGATATTGAAGGAAGTGGAGAACGGGAGCGGCATCGGCGGCAGGGGGAAGGACAGCGCGAAATATACGCAGCTTATGCTTTTTGGTTCTGAAGAGAAAAAGGAATCGCCAGTTGTTGAGGAACTTAAAAATCTCAATGTTGATGCCATGACGCCATTAGAGGCGCTGAATGCGCTGGCTGAGTTGAAGAGGAAGGTGGGTGGGGGATAAGAATTCCTTTCATACAACTAATTTTTTGAAATCTTTATCTTCCCAGAGTTTTTCGAAATCCTTGTCTTTCTTTGCTTCTTCTTTCCAGGAATTATCTATTTCTATTGCCTTCCTTAAGTCAGAAAGCACCTTTTCTTTATCCCCTTTAAGAGAATAAGCGCAAGCACGATTAAACCATGCATAGGCGTAATCAGGTTTTAGTTCTATTGCTTTTTCAAAGGCTTTAAGTGATTCTTCACGTCGGTTAAGTTTGTTAAGTGTAACTCCTTTGTTAGTCCACTCCACAGCATCATCAGGTTTAAGCTCTATTGCTTTTTCATAGGCTTTAAGCGCTTCTTCATATCGATTTAGTTTTTCAAACGCAACTCCTTTGTTAGTCCACGCCGCAGCATAATCAGGTTTAAACTCTATTGCTTTTTCATAGGCTTTAAGCGCTTCTTCATGTCGGTTGAGATTGCTAAGGTCAACGCCTTTATTATACCACGCCAAAGCATAATCAGGTTTAAGCTCTATTGCTTTTCCATAGGCTTTAAGCGCCTCTTCATATCGATTTAGTTTTTTTAACGCAACTCCTTTGTTAGTCCACGCCGCAGCATCATCAGGTTTAAGCTCTATTGCCTTCTCAAAGGCTTTAAGCGCTAATTCGTATTTACCTTTGTAATAAAGGTCATTCCCTCGATTAAAGTAGTCCTCAGATTTTAAAGAAACCCCTAAAACCTCAAGAAGTTCCAATCTGTGACCAAATTCATCTAGTTTTCCTCTTAATTCGTTGGATGGTTTCTCGGTTAAAGATAGTTGAGGAACCTTAGCAAGCTCGCTTCGCATTGATTCTACAATTTTTTCCGCACTACTTTTGAGTTCATTAATAACTCCGACATTCTTTTTAATAACTTCCGCATCTTGTTCAATATTTTTCTTTATTTCTTGCATCTTATTAATTTCACGCATAAATCCAAAGTAACCAGTAATAGCTGCTACACCAACTATAAGCGCGAACATTCCCACCAGCACTCCCATCAATGTTGCAACAATATTGAGAATACTTAAAGACCTGTCGAGACTTCTCTGTGCCTCTGTTATAATATCTTCTTTTGTAAGTTCACTTTTTTGTGTGACCTCAGAAAAAGTAGCATTTTGTGCAGCCGTTGTTTTATTTTCCTGTTGGAGTATTTCTATTGTCTCATTTTTTTGAGCCAAAACTGTATGAACTACCGTAGAAATAATAAAGATTGATAAAAATATTCCAATCAAAGCTTTTCTTGCATTGTTCATTCAGTTTCCACCACAGTTTGCTTTGGTAATTTTTTTATGAGAGTATATATCTTTTGTTTACACGATTATATTTTTGGCTCTTTGCGCCCTTCGCGCCTTTGCGGTAAGTCTGCATTCTTCTCCTGACGCACCATATAAATACCCCCTCCGCCAACAGAAGAACCATGCCCTACTACCTTGGCGAACTCCTGTTATACTGGTGCCCTTCCTGCAACCTCCCCGTACTCGGGAAAACATGCGCCTGCGGAGCCGCTACCAAAAAAATCGACATAACCCCGCCTGGCGACATCAGGCCTGCTTTCCAGTACGACATAGACCTCATCAACAAAACGACAGAAAAACAGTTCGGTTTAAAACTCATCCCCGAGAGCAGGCTCGTGGTGCTGAACAAGGCGCCGTATGAGGACAGGATGGACGAGGTGGTATTCGACGGCGCAGTGATGGGGTCGCTTCGCTTTGAGCTTGAAAAAATGGGATGGGTGTTCATCCCGAGGCTTGAAGGGGCAAGGCTGCTTGCCGAAGGCAGGAAATGGATAATCGTGGATAAAGGCGCCGTGGATTTTATCATAAAAGGCGCGTCGGTTCTCGCGCCAGGGGTGAATGATGCCAGCGCGGGTATTGCTGAGGATGACGAGGTCATTATACTGACGCCCGAGAAAGAGGTAATCGCAACAGGCAGGGCGCGGATGAACACGGAGAGAATGCTCACGCATGAGAAGGGGATGGCAGTGAAAACGCGCTGGACCGGGAAACCGAAGCCTCCAGAGCACCCGCACCCGGAGCAAAAAAGGACATGGGATGATGCTGTGCAGGCCAACATGCATATATTGAAAAAGATGGAAGAAAAGGCGCACAGTTTCATAAAAAACGTGGCTGAAACCACAGGAAGACCAGTCACAGTTTCATATTCGGGCGGGAAAGACAGCCTTACAACGCTGCTTCTTGTGCGCGATGCCGTGCCGGAATTCGATATTATTTTTGCAGATACGGGACTTGAGTTCAAAGAGACAGTGGATAATGTAAAACAGACTGCGGAGGAGCTTAATTTACCCTTGAAGATACACTCGTCGGGCGATTCGTTCTGGCAGTCAATCGATAATTTCGGGCCTCCCACAGTGGAAGCAAGATGGTGCTGCAAGGTCTGCAAGCTCGGGGCGATAACGCAGGTCATCGAGAACAATTACGAGAACGAGTGCCTGACTTTTGTCGGGCAGCGGAAGTACGAGAGCGAGATAAGGGCTAACAGCGAGCATATCTGGAAGAACCCCTCGGTAGGAAACCAGATAGCTGCAACGCCAATCCAGAACTGGACAGCGCTTCATGTCTGGCTGTATCTTTTCTGGAAAAAGGCAAAATACAATCCCCTGTATGAGCAGGGATTTGACCGCATTGGATGCTGGCTTTGCCCCTCAGCGAGCATGGCTGATTTCTCGCGGCTTTCGGAAATTCATCCTGAATTGAGCGAAAAGCTTGAAAAATATCTCATGGAATATGCCGCACGGAACGGCTTGCCGCAGGAATGGGTAACATACGGCTTCTGGCGCTGGCAGGTTCTTCCAAAGTCGATAAAGATGATTGCCGAGAAAAAAGGTATAAACCTCGTTCCCATTTGCGAGAAAAAACCTGTCAATTTTACTATGACCGTGGGGTACCGGCCATGCAAAGCCGGCGGGATAACAGCCGAAGGCAGTTTCGGAACGCCGTTGAATCTTTCCCTGATTGAAGAGACCGGCTTTCTTGGGATGATCGGAGACACAAATTCGATTGACGGCGTGATTCTTGCCCAACGGGGAGAAAATAATGTCCATGTTTATGCCAGCGGCGCGGTTGTGGCGAGAGGCGCCAATGAGGACGAGGCAAGGCAGTTAATCGGGCTTGCTGAAAAGACCATCAGACGCGCGCTGTCGTGTACGGGATGCGGCGTGTGCGTTGGTCAGTGCGCGGCGAGGGCGATAAGTGTTAACGGCAGGGCGCAAATCAGCGAGAAATGCACCCGATGCGGTAAATGCACCTGGTCATGTCCTGTGGTGAAGTTCGGGTAGGTTTATCGAGCGTGTAAATTTTTTAAAACAAACCGCTGATATACGCAGATTTAGAGTCTCGCTCTTCATAGCATTTATCTATTGCGCCGATATATTCCCGAAGCGACCACACAAGTCTATGAAACACAGCGAATTTGTTAAGAATCCACAACGAACTAAATACAAACTCTGATTAAAATATAGAATCCTCCTTGGCCATATGTTCCCGGAACTGCAATATTCGATTTAGAGCCCGAACTCCCCGCTTCCGGTCCGGAGCGCGGCGGCGGTGCGGGAAGCTATAGCCTAACCAACAATGCCCCTCAACAACGCACCAACCACGTAGGCGACGCTCGCTGCCAGTCCACCTACCAATAGCATCTCGAGGCCGCTTCTTAGGGGATTTAATTTGGTAACGGTTACTTTCGCAACCCCCAGCCCAAAGATTGTCAACGCCGATAATATAACGGATACTGTGAAGGCTTCGGTCGAAGAAATCGGGTAGAAGAGTCCCAGCACGTAAACGATAAGAGGCATGAATCCAGCCAGGATGAAGGACACAAGCGTAGCCAGAGCGCTGAATAACGGCTTGCGTTCGTCCTGCAGCATCCCAAGCTCGTTGATCATCATCGCTTTAACCCACCTCTCCGGGTCTCGGGCCTGGATATCAACAAGGCGGTGTGCATCCTCCTCCGAATAATTGTGGCTTCGATAAACCTCATAGAGTTCAGCCCTTTCGCCTTCCGGGAAATGTTCAACCTCCCAGGCTTCCCGCTGCCACTCCCGCTGGTAATACTCCTTTTCGCTCTTGGAAGAAAGGTACGCTCCTATGGCCATTGAAAAACCGTCAGCCAGCAGGTTGGCCATGCCCAGGATAAGAACGATACTGCTGCCAAGTTTGGCACCTGCCACGCCGCTGACTACTGCAAATGTAGTAAGAATGCCGTCCAGCCCGCCATAGACCATGTTACCAATATACAGGTCGCTCGCCCCACCGTGCTGCTCTTTTGCAGCCTGGGCGATACGTTCAGGAGCATGCGCCAATGCTGATGCCTGTACATCTTGCTGGTCGAATGCTTTACGCGTTTCTTCGAGTCGTCCGGACTTAGTCATTACCACACCGTTGCGGTACACCAGTAATCATATAAGCCCTCGGAGAAACTCCTTCACCCTCGACCCGCCCGCAGGCAAAAACATCGCAATCTTATCGGGCGACGCAATCGTCTTTATAAGTTTCATGTCCTTGAATTTTTCATTCAGCATCCTGTAAATCTTCTTCGACAGGTCGTTTTGCTCAAACTCTCCCGGTTCTATCTCCATAACGAACTGCGCCCTGCTTTTTACCGCGCTCAAAGGCCCCCCTATCAGTCTTTGTTCCTCTTTCAGAACAAGACCGAGTGCCGTCCCGAGCATAACATCCTTGAAATAATTACGTTTTCCGCGTATCACAAAAGCCCCTTTTGCTACGTACTCCCCGGATTCAGGCGTCTTTGAGACCTGCTCCGGCAGAACCCAGTAACAGTCCCCGCTCGCCTGCCCGGATTTCCAGATGCCAGAATACGATACAGTGAACTGCGCGGCCTCCACGAGCGTGGTTTCAGGAACTTCTTTTCCCTCTGTTTTTATAACAACAGACGGAGAACCCGACACATGGGCGTGGAAGAAAATATCACGCTTCTCAAGGTATTTCTTCACGATATCCTCGTTACTCTGGGCATCCCTGCCCCCGATAACAAGGAAGCCATCAGAAGATATGAACCACCTGAACTGCTCATAATACTTTTGTTTTGGTTTTTCCTGCTTTTTCCTGACCTGGGGCACCTCTTCCTTTTCTGATAATTTTTTTGTCCCTTCGATAGCAGTAAGCGCGCCTTTGATCTTCGAGGCCAGTTTTTTTGATTTATCGTAATATATCTGTGAATTCTGGGGGACTGAAAGCCTGATATCCAGGTCTACATCTTGATTATCAAGCGTTACAGTGATTATTCCCCTGCCGGTATCGATGGATTTTATAGCCCGTGCTTCAGGCTTATCCGAACTCTTTAATTTGCCCTTTATTTCTTCCCACGAATACCCCTTATCCCTGGCATCCCTTATCGTTTTCAGAATCCCGTCGCACATCTGGTAATGCGCATATACCAGTTCGCCTTTGCGTACAAGCTTTCCTTCATCTTCCTTGAATTTCCCGAGCGCGAGCATCTGTTTTTGCATGCGGTACTCATACAACCCGGGTTTTTCGGATTTTTCCCCAACATTTTTTTCTTCTTTTAATTCGCCTTTTTTCCCGGTTTCATGGCTGAAATACTCATCAAGCGCATCATTAAAAGTGCTAAAATATTTCTTTTCGTTTTTCCCGTATTGCGATAACTCAAACGGCAGCACGTCAATCGGTTTTCCGTCTTTTAAAACAATGTGGGGTTTCAGGTCGGTACGGAGCGGCATGAAAACCTCTGCGAGTGCCTTTTGCACCGCAGCAACATCGCTAAACTTCTTTGCGGGCGTGTTCTTATCAATACCGCCGCGCTGGCAGAGTTCCTCTGCATACTGTCCTCCCATGTTCATCCTTGTCGCAAGCGTCCTGACAATATCGGAATCCGAATGTGAGAACATTTCCGCAAGCTCTTCCGTAGTGGCTGTAACAGGGGAAAGCTGCGGCGCCGGAAGCTCATAGGGTTCACCGCCCCTGACTTTCCTGTCCCTGAAACTGATGGATTTTAGAGGGAGGATTATCTTTTTTTCAAAATTCAGGAGCACAATATTGCCTCTTGAAAAAAGTTCTATAAGAAGAATCGTCTTATCCTCTCCGCGCTGGATTTGCATCTCGATTATCCGGTCAAAATCATACTGCGAAATGTCGGTTATCCTGCCGCCTGTCAAGTGTTTTCGAAGCAGCATCGGGAAAGACTGCGGGAACTTGGGGGCGGTTTCGGGATTTTTTGTAAGATGAAGGCGTCTTCCGGCTTCAATAACGAGGTTTGTTCTCCCTTCCTTGAAAATATGAAGCCCTATCCTGATTTCATCGGCTGAATGCTGGTATATTTTTGCAATTTTGGCATCCAGAAGACGCGGATGCAGTTCCTTGATGAGCGCTGCAACGTCCACGCTTGACATTTCCTGTTTCATTGGCGCTTATATGATGCACGAGTTAATTTAAGTTATCCAATAAAATTTACTGCTTTTATAATATTTTCATCGTATTCGGTAAACCATGCGCTGGAACTGCCACCCAAAAAAGAAAGTTTTAAATAGTGGTATATATGTAACATAATGTTAGATATACATAACATTTAGAGGTTTGATAGAATGGAAATGACAAAAGTGAATAAACAACGATTAATTATCGGATCAATAGTATTGCTTGTAGGAGTGGTTCTTTTAATATTTTGGAAGAACGCACCTGATATAATCATAAGTGGGCTTATGGCAGGAGGCTTAGCAAGCACAATAAACGGCATTTATAGCCATAGCAAATATGGCGTTCAAGCGGAATCAGATGAAAGAACGCGAAAGATAAGTGCATCTGCTTCAACATATTCATGGTTTATAACACTATTATTTGTCGGCGTTTCAGCTTATTTAAATGAATTCGGTCTGCTTGAAACTACTGTCAAGAAGGAGCTTAGTAATATAATCCTCGTGATGATTGGGACATTGATATTGTTCTATGCTTACTTCGCAAGAAAAGGTGATATCAATTGAAAGAATTCTTTAGAAAAAAGTGGATTTTTCAGATCGTTCTCGCGTTAGGGATATTGGCAAGTATAATAATCCAAATCATTTTAGGGAGATGGCCATTATATAGCCAATACATAATTACTGAGATAATTTTTTGGTTGGACGTCATCCTAGTTTCCTGTGTTTTATTGTCCAGACCAAAAACAGGAGTTCTGGGCGATGAAAGAACCAGCAGAGTTGGTGAAAAAGCGGGCTTATATGCATTTCTGATTCTTGTTGGATTTTTGTTTCTATTGACTGGAGCATACATTTTAGGTGGCATAAACAGTTTCTTGCTGGCAGCCAGGGATTCCCCCTGGACGCCGATAATTGTCGCACATATCGGAATATATTCATGGGCCATATTGGTTTATTATTTTGTTAAAAAGGGTGAATGAAATAAAAAGGTGATATTGAATGAACAAATTCAACAGAAAATGGTGGTATTTGCCTCTCGTTCTCGGGTTTGCGTTATTGGCAACTGTAGTAATCCAAATAATTTTAGGACGAAGGCCGTCATATAGCCAGAATGTAATTTACGACATTATTCTGTCGTTGGACGTCATCATAACTGCCTTGGGTTTTTTATCAATGCCAACAACAGGAGCTGTGGGCGATGAAAGAACCATAAGAGCTCTTGAAAAAGCGAGCTTATATGCATTTTTGATTCTTGTGGGATGTTTGATTCTATTGAGTGGAGCATACAATTTGGGTAGGACAAACAGTTTCTTGCTGGCAGCCAAGGATTCGTACTTAACGCCGATAATTGTCGCACATATCGGAATATATTCGTGGATTATATTGGCTTACTATTTTGTTAAAAAGGGTGACGTGTAATGAAAAACCAAGAAATAGAAAAAAGCAAGGATTTTTGGATATTTGTTAAAGTATGTATAGGCATAATATTGGTTGGCATTACAACAATACTTTTGAAACAGCCGGCGATTGGGATTAACATTGTTTTTGCCGGAACGCTCATGATTGTATTTGCAGCACTGTTCGGCAAGAGTCATTATTTTCAGGATGAGCGTTCCAGAAGAATCAGGGAAAAGGCGGGGTATAATGCTTATGGCGCAACGTTGATAACAATTTTTCTTTTGCTGGCATTTGGCAATGTCCTTCCATTGATAAAGAATGCAACTTATAATAGTGTTACTGCATTTATTTTCTTTCCAGGATTAGTCTGCTTTTTGATATTTAGCTGGTATTACAATAAAAAAGGTGATATCGAATGAAACTCAAAAAAAATCCTAATTTGAAATGGTTGTTTGTATTATCTATACTGATGATATTGTTCGGACTGATAAATATAGCATATAAAAAGAGTATAGGAATTCATTCTTCTGGATATGCTTTTATAGGTATATTATGGTTTTTATATTATCTGCACATATCAAAAAAGTCGAAGACAGAAATACTAACGGACGAGAGGGAGATAAGGATCCGGGAAAAATCCGCATATAAAGCGCTTCAAATTACCTTAGCGTATATTATGATTCTTAGTGCTATAGATATGGTCTTTGGCGCTCTTGGATATTATGGAAATAATTTCATGTTTTTTATGACAGAAGAAGATCTTATTCGAAGTGTATTACGTTTGACTTCCATATTGAGCATTATAGTTGTTTCGTGGGTATTGCTGATATTATATTATGGGAAAAAGGAGGAGTTGAATTGAAATTCAGGAAAGATAAAGCTATTTTGTTTGAAGCGGGTTTTTTTATTTTTTTGGTGTTAATTTTTTTTGCGCGTTGGCTTCAAAATACATCAAATCAGCATATGTCAGTCCTTACTGC
>JAPMTY010000074.1 GCA_026552835.1 Candidatus Methanoperedens sp. | reverse complement strand
TTTAGCAGGCGTTGCATTGTTCGTCACGATGGCTACAACATTATATTCCGAGAGTGTACTAATAACCGACGGATGTTATAATTACCAGACTTCACCTACAAGCGGTGGATATACATGCGGCGATTTTCGCCCCGATTATGTGATCCCTGTAATAATCCTGGCGGTTGGAATGGCAGGGATACTCAGGGAAAGTAAATTACTGCTGTATGCTGCTGCGACTGTATCTTTTGTACGTATCGTGGGATATCTTCAACCGATAGCAAGCCTGTTCCTTCCCTCATTTATAGCGCTGATACTCTCAGCTCTCATCTATAAAATGGGGATAAGGAAAGTGGAACCTCAGGAGGTTCGGGAAAATACAAAGGAGTATTACATTCTATTGCTCTTATCAGCTCTTGTCGTTTTCTGGATAATCGCAGTTTATATGTTCGTCCATCCAAACAGCGTTGAGGGCCAAGGTGGATATGGATATTACCAAGCACCTACCAAACAGATTCCATAAATAAATCTTTTATCCATTTTTCTTCTTTCTGAAGGAATCCATAATTATTAGCATGGCAATCACAAACAGGCATCCCAGGAAGAAAACCAATCCGGGATGCGCAGTAATAGTATTCGCTAAGTTAGTGAAGATATCCGGCGCCGGCTGGTTTGCCGCACCGCTATTCAGGGCCGAAGGCGAAACAGGGACAGGCGTTGCAGTAGCATTAGCCCATGCCCCTGCTGATGTTGGCGCAGGAGCGATTGGTGTGGAAGTCACCGCTGGTATGGTCTGAACTTCACCAGTAGCCATCGGGGGAATTACTGTTGCATTTATAGAGGAAACAGCGCTTGCAATCTCTTTGCTTTTTATGGTTTCATTGACAATGCTGACTGGAATGGTTGTAATAGCAGGTAGCTCTGAAGTAGTTGGAGGGGGCAGAGAATATAAATTGCTGGTTGTTTGAATCACGTTCTCCTTCATGCCACCGTTTCTCATGAATAACTCAATCAAGCTTGAAGCAAACAGCGCTGTTAATATTATCCCTAGGTACTTCCTGAGTATATCAGCAACTGAATTCCTGTCTGTTTTTTCCGGCACTAAGATGATGAGCTTTCTCACTGGCGCGAAAATTTTGACCTCCCGCCCCTTCTCGCTGTATTTGATTTTCTCGACCTTGATAAGCCCAACACTTTCCAGATTTTCAAGGTTGTAAGTAATCGTAGTGAGAGGTGCCTGTAAACGCTGCGCAATATCGTTTGCTGAAAGAGGCGCATCTGCCAGGAGCTCGATTATCTGCCTTGCGGTATCATTTGAGATAACCTGCGTTATTTTCTTGGATTCTTCTCCTAAAGGAAGTATGAGGAGTTTTTCGTCGCCCTGGTCTTTCTCATTTTCTGGCATTCTTGCTTTTAATTGGCATAGTTGTTAAAAGAGATTGCTATAACTTCGAATCCATTCGTAGTTTAAGAAAATCTTTTATAAGTCCAGCACATAGATGATTATCACAGAAATTATATATCACATCTTGAAAATAGATGTTAGATATAATACCAATTAAAGAGATTTTCGGTAAAAGAGGAGGGTGAAATGTTAAGGCTAAAAAATCCAAAACAATTTATGCATGTGTTGTTTGTGCTTTTACTGTTCTTACTTTTTGCAGCCACACCTGTAGTTCTGGCTTTAATGGCAAAAATGAGCGTGGAAGACCTGACGAAAGAGGCTGATGTAATCGTTATAGGAAACATTAAAGAAGTGGATAGCAGGTGGAGTCAGGGAAGGACTCCAATTAATACGTATGTAACGCTCTCTGTTGAAAACTATATTAAAGGCGGCGAAGGGCAGGAAACGCTGACAATAATCACTCAAGGAGGAAGCAAATGGGGTTTTACCGTCTGGGTAGAAGATACTCCGGTTTTCACAAAAAATGAAAAAGTGCTGGTTTTCCTGAAAAAGGCAGGACGTGAGTTCAGCGTTGCAGGTTGGGCGCAGGGCAAGTATATCGTTGAAAATGAGGAGGTACGTGATATAAGTGGCGAGAAAATATCACTGAAGGACTTCTTACGCAGTGTAGAAGATGCGATGCCGCCACAGGATGCAGTGACTCCGGTAAGAACTCAGGCAGCGCAGGCAAGTCCTGAGGCGCCCGGGTTTGAGGTGGTATTAGGGAGTATAGGAGTTCTGGCTATGTGGTGGAGATTAAAGAAGTAAGGAGGAAATTAAAAAATGAAATACAACATCATTGTAGTATTTGTAATATGCTTCATATTAGGTACAGGGCTTGCTGCTGCTGGAACATTGACGCTCACTCTGGAGCCCAGCCTTGACAGCAAAGGGGATATCATCAAAGCAACGTCCATCACGAAAGCTCAACTGTTCGGATATTATAATTATAATAGCTCGGTGTATTATGAGACTGCAACTATTACTAACGGCACAGCACTGTTTAATCTGAGAGACAGAGATGCAGGCGATCGCTTCATCCTGATAAACAGTCTAAATGACCCATACAGCACAGCCTTTGAAAATTTAAACACCATTCCGACACGCATTGATGACCCGACAAAGAATATTTATCAGTTCGTGGGGCATACACTCAGGGTATCGGTTATTGGCAACCTTTCAGATCCGACCTATATAACCGAGTTTTCTGGGAGGGCAGCTTTGTGCTTTGGCGGTCCCGCACAACCCGATTGGTCCGATATTAGCACACCGCCTGGAAATTCCTATATTATACAGTCCCTGAAAACCAATCCCCAGAAACTCGAAGTTAACTCAACACAGACTGATATCTCGTTAAATGGAATAAAAAGGCTATATGTTGAAAGGATAACTGACTATACGCCAACCTCACCTATCCATCCGAATACTTCGACCGCGATCAATCCGCCGTTTTCGAAATGGGTGTTTAGCCACGGCGTTGATTACAATGGTAACGACAGCAAGTGCAGTACCTGCCATGGCAATCTGGACACAAGACAAGCAGGGTTGTTAGTCTCTGATATCACGGTCAACAACAGTTTTTGCTTCAGGTGCCACAACGGTAAAAGCGGTAGTGATATTTGGATAGCAGGTGGTAATTGCTATCATCCAACAGGGGCACCTCCTGGCATATCTACATCGCCGACATCAACAGCCACACCGACGGCAATACCACCCCGTGATGCAGCAACTCCAGTAATAACCCCAGCGGCGCAGGCAAGTCCTGAGGTGCCTAGATTCGGTGTTATACTAGCCGTAACCAGTTTGCTGGTTGTAACGATGCGGAGAAGAAAAAAATGAACATGAAGATCAAACTTTTAATTTTAGGAATCGTCGCTTTAATTGCAGTAAGCGGCTGTTTGCAATCACAAATACAATTGGACGGGCCAATGGCTACTCTTACGATAGTCAAGAGTAACTATGGAATCAATAACAGTCAAGGATTCGGCAGCTATTGCTTGAAAGATATATGGATAGGCCCTTGTAAGGATAAGATAGGAATCCTGACCCTACAAGAGCCGCTGCCTGTTGGATCTCCATTTACAGCACATCTCCTTCTACCTCTTCAGGATACTCCTAAAGTGTTGCAGCTTAGCGTCATTCGGGTTACAAGCGAGGATAAACTGAAAGGGGGGGAGGAAAACGCCTGGCAGTTGTGGCGGTTCCAGGAGGGCAAGCGTTTCATGCTTCCTCTTGAGAGTGAGCAGGATATAGAACTATCACTTGAGCCCGGCCTTTACGTTCTGAAAATAGGTGCCGCGTGGAAAGAAAAAGGTAACTTAAGCTATGGCTTCCTGCTGGAAGTGCGAGCTAATGACACGGGCGTGGCTTCTACAACACTAGTTTCTCCAGTTAATCAAACACCACCGTTACTTGCAATCACACCTCTATCAATCACTGCAATTCAACCTGATGCTGGGACTATCGGAACAAAAGTAGTCATAACCGGCACAGGTTTTACTGCAAAAGATAATAACGTTGCTTTCAGGATAGCACCAGAGGACAGCAATACGACCTTCATAGTCGGTTACATTAATCATCTTATATCTCGTGATGGCAAAACCATTGAATTTGTAATACCAGAGGGGTTGGGTGCATGTGCATTTCCTCTGCCTGAAACAACCCCGGTCACGGTGTGTCCTGCAATAGGTATCTCATTTAAGCCCGGAACTCAAACATATCCTGTCTTTGTTGTCAATCAAAACGGCACGAGCAATAACGTTAATATTACTGTGTCACAGTAAACTGATTCCAATTGGAGTAAGTTATGAAAATACTTAGGAGACGATAGTATAAAATGAGTAGAAAAACAACAATTTTTATGATTACTGCTGTTATGCTATTCAATCTTAGCTCTGGAGCACAGGCAGCAGACTGGAATATGTGGGGGAAAAGGTGAATAAGAACTATATAAAAATTTTGATATTATGAAAAGGCTGTTATTTTTTGTGACAATAGCACTATTGTTAACAGCTATTTTCAGCCAATTTTTTTTTGATTTTACAGTAGTGGATGTCAGGTTTGAATCACCAGTAAATGAAGAGACTATGAATGAAATAATTAACCACTTTATATCTGAAGGAGGGCTTGGTCCAAAGTACTCATTTTTTGAACCAAAAGGTAATCAAGATATTCTTATTTGGTTTTCTGGAAAATATGATAAAGAAGAAATCGCTCAAAGTGTATCGCAAATGAATTCATTTAATGGCTCCTTTACTATAAACGGAATAGAGATTTTTAATGAGTCCAAAGTAATTAGTTCCGATTCTGCTGATGATACGTTATTTTTGGGACTTGATATTGATAACTTTCAATTACTAAAATCGGCAATGGAAGCGGACAAAAATAAAGAATTGGTGGTATATCATTTTAACCGCAAAATTTATAATATGTCTCTATCAAGTATCAAATTTAATCAACAAGAGAATAAAATTATATTACCAATAAAAGAAAATGCACAAAGTAAAGAATTAGTGTTAATTGTAAGATTTGGAAAACTGATGCGACATATGAGCGTGTCGAAAGTGTGGTATCAAAAAAGGTTAGTTTTTTAATATGAAAAAAAATAAAGGAATGCAATTAGGCGCGCCGCTTGTGGCAATACTGCTGGTGGCCATGGCGTTTGTAGTTGTGGTAAACGCTCAAGGACAGGATAGTGGTGGAAAATCGCCATTGGATAATAAGGATCCACTGCTGTATGATGCACAAATATATGCCTCAAATAATAATATTAGTACTGAGGAAGCTCTCCACCGATTTCAACTTCAAGATATTGCAGGTAAACTGGATGCGGAACTGAGCATGAATGAGACAGGAACCTTTGCTGGACTTTGGGTTGAGCATAATCCAAAATTCAAGATTGTTGTGCAGTTTACTCGCAATGGTGAAGAGACAATCAAACCATACATGAAGCAGCACGAAGAGTTAGCTAACATTGTTGAGGTGCGCACCGCAAATGTGTCGTTGGATAACCTCCTAAGAGATCAAGCAGATGCGTCATCTTCTGTCAGTGCTTTAGGCATACCTGCAAATTCAGACATCAATGTATCTACTAACACTGTTGAGTTGTATGTGGCTAAGGCAGACAGGAGTCGGTTTGATAACGCTTTGCAAAGAAGAGAGATACGATTACCTGATACAGTTAGGATGATTACGGTTGAAGCCTTAGCAGAAGAGTCCCGATACGCATCTTCTTCGCTAACTGCACAGACAAGCCCAGAGGCACCCGGGTTTGGAATCATTTTGGGGATTTTAGGAGTTCTGGCTGTGTGGCATGGATTAAGCGCAAGGAGGAATGAGAAATGAAACTAACTAAAAAAACAGGGATATTAATTGCAATTATAGCCATTGTAGCAATCTTGCTTTTTGGCCATTTTGGCAGGCTTGGAATCGAGATCGGACCAATTTTGTACTTCGGTCTTCTAATCGCAGTGGGTTACCTCATAATAGATGGAATCAGCAAGTTTGCAAACAGGTTGATAGACACTTTGGCGAAAAGGCAGGCAGTCAGCAACGAAGAACTAAACAAAAAATGGAAATCATGATGCAGAGAATGCAAATTATAGTGAACAAAGTCGATAAAATAAATACAATACTTGAAAAGGTCTAAGAGTGGCAGAATGACGAACATCAGTAACATTATGGGTGATTTTATAGGGGCAGTTTTCTGGTCTTTGATATTATCTTCACTAATAATTTC
>JAPMTY010000078.1 GCA_026552835.1 Candidatus Methanoperedens sp. | reverse complement strand
GGGAACTGCGGAGCAACTTTTCGAAGGCGGTGCGGCTTTAACTGCTGCTGTAGTCCTCACCTACATGATTTTCTGGATGGCGCAGAATTCAAAACAGATAAAAGGAGAAGTCCAGGAAAAGATAGACCTCTCCATATCGAAGGGCCATACCATGGGAATAACAGCCCTCTCCTTTATCGCAGTATTCAGGGAAGGGGTCGAGACTGTCCTGTTTCTTGGCACGCTTGCTATCCAGTCCCCGTTTGATACGCTACTCGGTTTTGTTGCCGGGCTTGGGGTTGTGGTCGTTATGTCGTTTGTCATGTTCAAAGGAGTGCGTAACCTTGATGTAACCAAATTTTTCAAATATACAAGTGTACTGCTGATACTGTTCTCAGCCGGGCTGATAGCTACTGCCGTGGGCGGATTCAACGAAGCCGGAATCATACCCACTGTGGTAGAACACGTGTGGGACTTGAACCCGCCCCTGAACCCTGACGGCTCATATCCTCTTCTTCATGAGAATGGTCTTATCGGAAGCAGCCTCAGTTCGCTTATTGGCTACCACGCAGCCCCTTCGCTGACAATGGTACTGGCATATATTGGCTACTGGATAATTATCGGCTTGTTCGTTTACAGGTCTTTTAAAGTACCAGAGAAGGTGAGATGACATGGAAGCTGATACCTCAAGGATTGAGGAATATCTTGAATCAATCTACAAACTCCAGCAGGAACAGCATCCAGTAAGCACATCCCGTCTCGCCGAACACCTGAAACTCTCACCGCCGTCCGTATCCGAGATGATAAAAAAACTGGCGCACAAAGGTCTCTTGAACCAGATCGAAAAAGGAGTATGCCTGACAGAAGAAGGCAATAAAATGGCTAAAAAAGTCATCCGCAGGCACAGGCTCTCCGAGAGGTTGCTTACAGATATCCTGGGTTTCAAATGGGACGAGGTTCACGACGAGGCGTGCAGGCTTGAACACGCGATAAGTCCTGAGATGGAAGACCGCATTGCTGAGAGCCTCGGAAACCCGAGGACATGCCCGCACGGCCATCCCATACCTGACAAGGACGGAGTATTTGTAAAAGAAACAGTCAGGCCGTTGTCGGAATTAAAAGCCAATGATACCGGGATTATCGTCAGTGTTTTTGAAGAAGACCCGAAAATGCTCCAGTACCTCGCATCGCTCGGACTGATTCCTGATGCGTGCGTCAAGGTGGAAGAAGTTGCACCCTTCGGAGGACCTTTAATCGTGTGCGTTTCAGGCTCACGGTACGCTCTGGGAAGAGAGGTCGCATCAAAGATAAAGGTAAAATGAAATGGTTCTTTCCTGTCACGGCGCCCTCAGGGAAATAAAGGGCAAGACGGATTTCACCTTTGCGCTTGCAGGCAACCCGAACGTAGGTAAATCAAGCATATTTAACAGGCTCACCGGAATGGGAGTCGTTACAGCAAACTATCCTGGCAAGACCGTGGAACTGAACATGGCGACCACGACTTTTAAAGAAATGCGAATCGGCATAATCGACCTTCCCGGAAGCTATGCCCTCGGTGCTGTGTCGGAAGACCAGTGGGTTGCCAGAAGAGCGGTGCTTGATTGCAAACCCGACGCTGTGATTATGATTCTTGACGCCACGAATCTTGCCAGGAACCTCTTCATGACGTTTCAGTTCATTGACCTCGGGATTCCGCTTGTGATTGCTTTGAACCTGATAGACGAGGCAGAGAAAAGGAATATTATAATCGATGCGCCCCTGCTTTCCCGGCTTCTCGGCGTCCCTGTGGTAAAAACCATCGCAACCAAAGGAAGCGGCCTTGATGAACTGGTACAAAAAGCCGTGGATATCGCAGGACAGAAAAAGAAAATCAAATATGATATTCACTACGGTGGGGATGTTGAAGCCAGCATAAAAAAGTTATGCGATTTACTTGTGCCTTATGATTTCGGAATAAATCCGAGGGCACTGTCAATCCTGCTTCTTGAGGATGATTCTGAATTCGTAGAACTTGTAAAGAAACATGCAAATGGAAATTCCATTCTCGAAGAGGCAAATAAAATAGGCAGGGAAATCGAAGAAAAACATGGCGAAAAAACACCTCTCAGGATAGCCCGCGAACGGCACGGGCTCGCTGGAACAGTAGCCTCGCAGGTGCAGGGTGATGTCACACCTGCAAGGTCGGATAAGCTCTGGGCATACACCACATCGCCTCTGACGGGCATACCTCTCCTCATCTGTGTTCTTGGAGTAATATTCGCTTTCCTCTTTTACGGCGGCAACCGGCTTTCCGACTTATTCAGCAGTCTCTGGACATTGTATATGTCGCCTGTCATCGATGGCTCAATATTCTATATCTTCGGGGCAGGGCTTGTTGGCAAAACCCTCATCTGGGGCTTTGATGCAGGCATTCTTGCCGCACTTTCCGTCGGGATTCCCTACGTCCTCACCTTCTATTTCATGCTCGCATTCCTTGAGGATTCGGGATACCTGAACTCGGTCGCTTTCCTGACAGACAGGCTGATGCACAAGTTCGGACTTCACGGGCGCGCCATTATCCCGCTCGTGGCAGGCGCAGGATGCAATGTGCCAGCCATAATAGGCACGCGGGTATTGACCACGATACGCGAGAGGACGATAGCCAGTACGCTCATAACGCTCATCCCGTGCAGCGCACGGACGGCTGTGATCCTGGGCGCAGTTTCGCTATTCGTGGGATGGAAGCCGGCGGTCGCGATTTATATTATCGTCCTGGCGCTTGTATTTCTCGTTGGCGTCGGGCTTAACAAAGTAATGCCTGGTACTTCCACAGGGCTTGTCATGGAGATGTTCCCATTCAGGATGCCCCTGATGTCGAATATCATCAAGAAAACGTGGTACAGGTTCAAGGATTTCGTGTTCGTGGCATTCCCGATTGTACTCGTCGGCTCTCTTTTTCTGGGGGCGCTTTACGAAACCGGCTATATCTGGAAACTTGCAGCCCCGTTATCCCCGGTAGTCGTGGGGTGGTTGGGGCTTCCCGCAGTGGCAGGACTTACACTGATATTTGCTGTACTCCGGAAGGAACTTGCGCTCCAACTGCTTGTAACGCTGGCGGTTGTCATGTACGGGGGCGGCGCAAAGAACCTGCTGTTATTCATGACGCCTGCCCAGTTATTCGTGTACGCTCTTGTTAACACGATTTATATCCCATGTGTTGCGACTATAGCAGTCCTTGGCCGAGAGCTTGGCTGGAAACGTGCGGGCGGGATTATGGCATTCACGATAATTCTTGCAATACTTATCGGAGGAATTGCCAATCAGGTTATCGGATATTATCACCTTCTGTGAGACCCGATGCTGGTCGCCCGTGTTTCATGAGATGCGGGTTAATAATGTGTCCTTTCTGTGGACACGAGTTTCCAAATCCGTAAAGTTTAAATCGTCAATTGACGTAGTATGATTAGGCAAAAGCCGAAGTAGTTTCCTCCTATATCCCGTCAACGATTCTATTTTTTCGGCTTTTTGCCACTTTTCCTTTCAGATTATATGCTTGGTTTAGTTTCTACATCCAGGATTAATTCCCCTTCTATCTATATTTCACGGAAGTATCCTAATCAACTAACTTGATTTCACACTTGCCTCTAATATCTGAGTACTTAGAAGTAGTATTTTAAGATTTGAATTATTATTTCAACGTTTAATTTAAAAAAATATCTTAGTAAACTATAAAAAACTAAAATAAGCTTTTATAGAGTGTAAAAACCCAAAAACCCTGAAAAACTCTCAGTATGGTTAAATTAGCATTTGTTATACTATTGGTATTCTGCTTTAGATGGCTTATTGCATCTCTAGCAGCGATAGGAGAAAAAGAATGAATAGGAAAAAACAAATGAACAATAAATTGAAAATTGGGATGCTGCTTTTAATAGTGGCTCTGGTAGGAATACCTGGAGCCTTAGCAGCACACTCGTCAGGGATGGGTTACCCGACAGATAACACAGGAATTGTAAGTTGCCAAAATTGTCACGCTGCACAGGGCGGACCCTCATGCAATTCTTGTCACGTATCGCCAACATTTTCGCTATCATTAGCGGCAGTACCGACATCAGTTCCAGCCTTATCACTGACAGATGTAGCCTTAACGGTTAGTAAATCTAACAATGTTAAGAATGTAAAGACACCAGCCAATGGAGCGACAGTATCTCTAAACGGCGCAGGTGTTGTTACAAGTGGGACGACTGATGCTGCGGGTCTTCTTACCAAATCAGTAAATCCAACAGGTGCGGGCACAATTGGCGTAACAGCAACCTTAACAGGATTTAACAGCGGAACAACAACGGTGACAGTAAATACACCGGCAATAGTGAACGGCACAATATCCGGCACAGTGACCAATGCCTCATCAGGCTTGGGCATATCCGGTGCAACAGTAACAGGCGGCATAAGTACTACGACGGATGCGAATGGTAATTATAGCATAAGCATAGCGCCAGGCACTTACACTGTATCAGCCAGCGCAGCAGGATACGTAAGCAGTTCCATGTCAAGTGTGGTTACCTCAAATGCAATCACTACAACGGACTTTTCACTGAATCCAGTACCGCCTCCGGCAGCTAACGGCACAATATCCGGCACAGTAACTAATGCCTCATCAGTCTTGGGCATATCCAGTGCAACAGTAACAGCAGGCGGCATAAGTGCTACGACCGATGCGAATGGTAATTACAGCATAAGCATAGCGCCAGGCACTTACACTGTAACAGCCAGTGCAACAGGATACGTAAGCAGTTCCATGCCAAGTGTAGTCGTTACCTCAAATGCAATCACTACCGAGAACCTTGCATTGACCCCAGTGCCACCGGCAACAACACCGATACTGACAACCATAAGGGTATTACCTTCAAAAAAGTCGTTAAAAGTAAACGGCACACAGACATTTACAGCGAAAGCCTTTGACCAAATGGGCAACATAATCAGGGCAATATTTACATGGACATGGGTGAGCAGCAATACGACCGTTGGTACCATTGATCCAGCAACTGGCAAGTTCACTGCTTTATCACCAGGAACAACCACTATAACAGCGTCAAACGGTACAATCAGCGGAAGTGCAAACGTAACAGTAGGAGCACAGCATGTAGGTCAGAAGGGTAAGCATGAGCAAGAAGAGAACGAACAAGAGAACGAGCAAGAGCACACTAACACACATGAGCATACAAACACGATAGAGCACACCAACACAATAGAGCACAACAACCACACCAACACAATAGTACATACTAACACAGTAGTACATACCAACACACAAGTGAACAAAGGTACAACCAACAAGAACAAAAAGGATAATTAAGTTTCCATAACGGAGATTTAATCATCTTCCTTTTTTTATTTTTCCAGTGATACCCTCGGTGAAAAACCGTTACTATATTTACCATCTGGAGTAGCAGCAATTGTTTTTCAGTCTCCAATAGCCGTAAGTACTTCATAGCTCTACATTTTCAGCTAGAAAGCATCCTTTTTCCTGGCGTCGATTGCACCGATCATCAGAATGATGTAGTTGTATTAGTTTATATGGCCTGAATTTTGTTTATTTTTAGTAATATAGCTTTGATTTAAATAAAACATATTTTTAGTCAATAAAATACTATAATAAACTTAAGTAAAGCTTTAAAAACTCAATAAAAACTCAAAAATCATCGATGTATTTATGTCCAATAAATGTATAGTAACAACTAGGAGGAGCCGAACCTTCCACATACCAAATGGATTATTGCTATCTGATCCATAAGAACCTCTTTTTTTTGGCTCCTCTAACACCTTCAACAAAAACGAGCAGTAGCCTTAATATTGATGCGCATAATTTCGTATCGATGAGAAAACTGTTTTTTTTATGCATTTTTTTAATACTCGGGATGCATATAGCAGGAGCTGAATCCATCATCACGGTTAATGTTAACGAAAGCGGAAACGCATTTTGGACAATGGAAAAACGCCTGCCTCTTACAAAGCCTGAACTAAATGAATGGGAAGCAGCCATAAAGACGGGACAGAATATCTCACGTTACAGGGACGTCCCGGAGTTTAACGATACGATTAACCAGTTCCAGCGTTCATCCCAAAATTTCTCAAACCGCTCGATGGAAATCGCAGATGTCAATATCTCTTTTGATACGCTAAGTACTGTTTCAGGTGATTTCGGCATTATTCGTTACACCTTCCTATGGAAGAATTTTTCTCACAGGGATTCTGATAATATTTTTGTAGGAGATGCTTTCACGGAGGGGATGGTACTTTCCCCTGCCAGCGTGCTTATAATCAATATCCCTGATGGTTATAATCTCATTTACGTTTCCCCCAATTATGATCAACGCGAAGGGAGCAGATTGATATGGGGTGGCACGCTGTACCGAAACTTCAGCATAGGAGAACCGGCTCTTGTGCTCTCAAGTTCCAATGTAACGATGCATGTTGCCAATGCGCCGGAAAATTTCATGTGGCCTTTGATACTAATTTCCATTGTTGTTTTTGTATCTATGGCTTTAGTGGTATTCCTGAGAAGAAAACACGCTAATTTAACTGAAAAAGGAAACGATTCAAAGGACGAGCATGGGGAGCTTAAGGAAATACTAAAAACCCCTGAGGTATGGAATAATCTTGTGCAGTTGCTTCACAAAGAATTCGGAACGCAAAGCGTGGAAGAGCTTGAAAAGGCTGCAAGAGAGCAAAGATTGAAAAAATTAGATGAAAAAGCCCAGACCCCTCGTGCCGAGGAGGATTTAGAGTATGAGGAAATGATAGAACAGTACCTCCTGAGGTCGGGTGGACAGGCATTTCAATCAGATATAGTTAAGGAGAGCAGACTCTCGAAATCCAAGATAAGCATGGTTCTCGCAGCTATGAAAGAAGATGGCATGATCATCAAGATAAGGAAAGGCAAAGAGAATCTGATACGCCTGGTCAAATAAGTTAATCTTTAATCAGATAGTTGGAACAAAATATGAAAGTTTTCTTCGCAGGGTCTATAAGAGGCGGGCGCAGTATGCTGCTTGAGTACAAACAGATAATAGCACTCCTGAAAAAGTCGGGACATGATGTGGTGAGCGAACATGTAGCTTCAATAAAGCTTGAGGAAGCTGAAGCCAGGCTTACCGATGAGGAGATTTTCTTAAGCGACATAAGATTCATAAATGAGTGCGACTTCCTTGTGGCAGATGTGACCGTCCCATCCATCGGCGTGGGCTACGAGATTTGCTACGCGGTATCAAAGGGTAAAGGCGTGGTCTGCGTCTATAAAGAGGGAACGAATGCGTCAGCTATGGTGCTGGGGAACCGGGGCGTGACCACAATCCCATATGCGACCATGGAAGGATTGGAGAAAAGCCTTGCTATACATTTGCGATAAGGCTCTAGACTTGACAGAGCCTCATGAAGGATTGAATCTATTTTTTCCTTTGTACAGTTCTGGAAATCAGCAATATAAGAATTAATCCGGCTATTTCAAACCCCGGGGATTTTTGACTCTGCGCTCCCTGCGCTGTTTCTGCAGGGAGGGTTGTTTTCTCAGGTGATGAAAGGCTATTTTCTGCAAGTTTCAATTCGTCATTAGCGTATGCCGCATACTGCAATGCAACCGTGGTGTCACCCTTCCAGAAAGACTGGAGCGCCTGGTTGTTATTGTAATCTTCTGCATTATTGAGATGAGTTTGCGCATCTGAAACATTCAACCCCTGTTCTTTTGCATTCTTAATTCTGGTACTTAATTCCCTGTATTTTGCATCATTATCGACTATTTTCATTAATACTTCTGAAAATGAACCCTTAATACTGACAATGTCGCCGTTATTCAACTGGAACCATGTAAGAACAACATATTCGAACTGTAATAATTTCTTATATGGCTTCGAGGCGCTGGATTTTACATCAACTGAAGTGGCGGTCACACCTTTTGGAAGAAAAACCTGGCTTCTGATTTCGCTATCCAGGGGCACCGATATTTCAGTCTCTTTCCCTGCGACAATTGCCTGGGGCGCTTTGACAGGTATGATGATAGAATAATCCGAACCTTCTTTTACAGCCCAGTTTTGCGCTGTAAAACCAATCCTGCCGTCCCAATTTTTTCCTGTTTCAATTGAGCTGTTAAAATTGACCGTTACCTTCACTCCGCCGGGAACGGATTGCTGATCAACTACCATGCCTGTAAAACTTTGAGTATGTGAAAAATCGTATATCATTGTTACGGCAGATGCCGGAACGATAAAGGAAAAGCCACCAAGAGGCAATGAGCCGCCATTGTCGATTTCGGCCTGTATAACCTCTTCTACAAGTCCGTCGTCATGCAGCGTCACGTTCAACACCCATCTATTAAGCGTTACGTCTCCTGCTAATACCGGGGAAGCGGTCAGCATCAGTATAAGGAAAAAAACGAGGATTTTTCGTGTGGTCATTTATTCTCAGGTCTTATAAACTTGCAGAACTAATAATGTTTACGCTTCCAATATCTCCCCGGTTCTCTCATATACCCTGAGCCCGGAAGGTAGTTTTTCCTTGAACTCGTTTCCGCGCAGTACCTCAAGGAAAGTCTTAATCTCCTTCGTCATTAAAAGCCTTGAGGGAATCACAAAATCATATTCTTCTTCAGCAATTTTGATGAACTTCAGTCCATTTAATTCAGCTACCGTACGGATGCCAACTCCCGCCTCCGCTTTTCCGAGTTTCACCGCAGCCGCTACGGAACTGTGCGTTTTCGCTTCTGTATGATAGCCATTTATCCTGCCAGCAAGTTCTTCAAATGTTACTCCCCTCTGCTTTGCAATATCCTTCAGTTTCATATCTGTTATGACTCTTGTTCCCGAACCTGTATTCCTGTTAATAATCCTGGCATTTATTATATCCTCAAATTTCTTTATGCCGCTGTCCTTTCGTACAATCAAGCCCTGTTCTCTAAGATACCCTTTTACAAGCACCGCGTCCTTTATTCCAAACCTTTCAAGAAAAGGAACATTATATAATCCTGATTCGTCAAGCAGGTGTATCCCTGCAATATCAGCGATACCGCTCCGGATGGCACTTAACCCGCCCGAGGAGCCTGCATTTATCACACGAATTTTCAGGCGGGTGATATCAGAAAGTGTATCAAGCCCGAGGCAGTGGCTGCCTACAAATAGCAGATCGGAAGGTTCAAGCTTTCCGAAAAGCGTAACGTCCACGAACTCACCGGCATCTATCATCTCCACGTTTCCCGGGATTTTGATAAAGCCGTCAGCCTCGGAAAGTGTGGTGATGGCGCCTGAACCTTTCTCAACAGGATAAGCAACGTTCCTGACAATTCCAACCGGAAGGAGCTGGCTTCGCCCTTCGGAACGGATGCGAACAGCCATTTTTGCTTTTGATTGTAAACGCTCCTCTTTTTTTCCAACTATTTTCCTGATAAGTGGCGCCACAAATTCATTAAAAATCGTAAGCGAGGATGCAGGATACCCGGGAAGACCAAAGACCGGTTTCCCGAATACTTTCCCGATAATTGCAGGCTTTCCGGGTTTGATATCTATCCCGTGGGCCAAAACTGCGCCATTTTTCTCGATTATCCTGTACATGATATCACCCGAACCTGCTGAAGTACTCCCTGAAGCAAGTATGATATCGCATTCTTCTGCTGCTTTCTTAAGAGTTTTTGTTATTTCATTTTCATTATCCTTTACTATGCCGTAGCGAACTGGCGTCCCGCCGCATTCCTTTACCGCGCAAAATAGCGAAAAAGAATTTATGTCATAGATTTCCCCTTCACCGAGTTCACATCCTGGCTCTGCAAGCTCATTTCCTGTTGAGATAATACCAACATTTAATCTCAAAACGCTTGCGGTTTTTTTTCCTATCGAAGCCAGAACCCCTATTTCCCGCGCTGTGAGAAGTGTCCCCTTTTTCAATACCCGCTCACCGACCATGATATCCGAACCTGCATGCATTACGTTTTCATTGATAGAAACAGGACGGTGGACATACAGGTCCTTATCGATATGCGTGTACTCTACCATCACCACGGAATCCGCACCTGCGGGCATGACAGCCCCGGTTGAAATTTCAACCGCCTCACCCGTTCCCATATTGATATCAGAATTTACCCCGGCTGGAATGGCACCCACGAGTTTAAGCCGGATGGGTCTGTCTTCGCGCGCCTGGTAAGTATCTGCGGCGCAAACGGCGTAACCGTCCATTGAAGCCCTGGTAAATGGAGGCACATCTACCTCAGATACTATATCCTTTGCAAGGACGCAGCCGGAAGCGTTTTCAATGTCCGCCTCGACTGAGCTTGGGTGGACATCAAGGCTCTCGATAATACTATGTGCCTCATCCATAGTAACGAGTTTCCTGAATTCTTTCACACCCATTATCATGAACCCTGAAGTTAAATCGTTTATCCAATTCAATGCATTATTTCAGATATTTTTTTGTATAACTTATACGTGTTTAATAATAAATGTCAAGTGTAACATTTCTTGGAACTGGCGGCGGGAGGATGGTGGTCCTGAACCAGTTGCGAAAAAGCGGCGGATTCTGGCTTAAACTGGATAATGTGAATATATTACAGGACCCTGGACCAGGTTCGCTCGTAATGGTTCACCAGCTCCGCCTCAAGCCGCGCGACCTTGACGCAATCATGCTGTCCCACAGGCACATCGACCATTCAAACGACGTCAATGTGGTCACGGAAGCAATGACAGGTGGCGGTTTTCAACCTCGCGGGCGGTTGATTGTCCCGGCGGATTGCCTTAATTCCGACCCTGTTGTCCTTCAATACATACGGCCGTTTGTTGAAATCACTGAAATAAAAAAGGGTTTGGAAATAACTCTTGGCGAAGTTAAAATCGGGTTCCCGATCCAGACCATACACCCTGTTGAAACATACGGGATAATTTACTCATTCAAAGAAGGCCGCCTTGGCTATATACCGGATACGGAATATTTTCCTGAACTGGCCGGGGCTTACAGGGGTGTTGATTTCCTGATAATTAACGTGGTGCGGATGAAAACAGATAAACGGATACGCCACCTGAATATTGATGAAGCTGCAAAGTTGATAGAAGAGATTCATCCAAAACGTGCGATATTGACGCATTTTGGCTTGCAGGTATTGAAAGCAAACCCTGAACTCCAGGCAAAGAGCATATCAGAAAGAACAGGAGTGGATGTCATGGCTGCCCACGACGGTATGTGTGTAAATTTTGAAAAGAAAGAAACACAGGAATGGTTCTAAAGCTTTCTTTTCACCGCATCCATTTTTTCAGCCATTCCTTTTGGATTGTCCCTTCTATCATCTATGGTAAGATGAGTGACCACTCTTTTTACGCCGCTTTTGACCAGCACTTCATGAGCCGCTTTAACAGCGCGAAAAGCATCATCAATCGTTGCTACTTCCATTACTGTACCCATCGGGGTCAACTGATATTTTATACCAAGTTTATCGATGGCCTTGACCGCTTCTGCTATATGTTTGCTCATGCCTGTGTCACCTGTTCCAAGTGCGACAATCTCAAGTTCGGCTGTAATTAATGATTTCATGGCTAACCTCCGTATATTTGAAGGATTTTAAAGGCAAAATACTTTTTGTCGATTAACAAAATTATATATGGATGTAACCAAACTATTAACCAAAATCTTTGCGACCTCTGCGTCTTGGCGGTGAATAAATCGCGCACCGTAAAGGCGCAAAGTACGCAGAGTGTTTAAAAAAATATGTCAGACGAAAAGAAAAATCGGATATTAAGTATAATTTCTTCTGCTTCGCAAATCCAGGATTTGGCAGAGAAGTCGAGGAAATACCGCAATATCGTTGGGATTTTATCTATGGAAGCGGTACGGTCAAATGACCCCTGGTATCTTGAAGAGGCCCTTAAAACTGCGGAACTTGTTACCGATGACCCCTCAAAGGCTTATGTGGATATTATCCGTGCCATGGCAAAAATCGGGACAAACAGGAAAGATGAAGAGACGCTCAAAGAGGGGGTTAAAATAACAGGAAGAATCAATAACAACCTCGACCTTTCGGTGGCGCTTCATGAGCTTGTTGTTGCGTTTGCTAAAATCGGTATTGATAGAAATGATGAAAAACTCTTATCTTACTCACTGGATTTGTCAGAAAAAATCCCTTTAAACACGTTTCACTCTTCAGCTTTCCGGAACATTGCCAGATTGCTCGCTCCCGCAAATCCCAAAAAGGCGCTTGAATTGCTTGGGAGCGCGATTGAGCTGATCGAGAAAGGTAAAGATGCAGAACAAGTTTTTCTTGTTTCAGCGTTCTGCGATATCGCATCGTTGCTTTCATTATTGAACGATACACGAAGTTACGGGTTCATAAAGAGAGCAATAACGCTGGCTGATGGAATTGCTGATGATTTTGAGAAATCTGCTGTGTTGTTAAAAATCGTGGAAACAGAGAGGGCTGTTGGAACAAAACAAAAGGATGAGGGGTTATTGAAGGAAGCTGTAAGACTCTCGGAAAGGATAACGAGAGAGTATTATAAAACACTGGCTGGGGATGCGGTGAAGGGAATAGCGTAGTGACCTTTATTACTCTTCCTGCCAACATAATCATGGGTGAAACTAAATGCCATTTGTCAAAATAATCGATACAGTAGGCTCATCTCCCGAAAGCTGGGAGCAGGCCGCGAAAAATGCGATAGAGGAAGCATCAGACCTACCGATTTTCAAGCGGAAAGGCACGATTACAAAAGCCACAATCAAGGGGTTTGACGTGGAAATCAGGGACAATAAGATAGCTGCTTATCTTTGCAGGGTAGAGATGTTCCTGAGCGGTAATGAGTGATATGCCTGAAATCAGCGATGACGAACTTGAAGCCATGCTTGAGCGCAAACCCACGGTGCGCGAAGCAAAAGTGGATGACCACGCACTGATGGTCAAGGCGCTTGAGCATCCCATCAGGCGCCGGATGATAAAATCAATCGGTGTGTTCGGGAAAGAAAAAAGCGGGCTTCAAAAAGAAGTGGGAGTGGATGATGCTATGTTCAATTTCCAGACCGATTTTTTGATGAAAGGGAATTACCTCAAGATTGAAGAGAATAATTACAGGCTTACCGATAGGGGGCTTGTGCTGTTATCGAATATCCCCAAGTAATTCAAGGGCACACTTAGCAAGCGCCTCACTTTTTTCAACCGAAGTCATCATTGTATCGCATTTCACAGTTCTAACAGGGAATTCATTCTCATCCTCAGAATCCCTTTCATCAATCACCATGACATCCAGGATATCCCCATAGCATTCTGCAACTCCTTTTGATGATACGGAATATCCGCAGGCTTTCATCAATTTCCCCGCAGGTCCGCTCACAGGCGCATTCCCGATTATCGGGCTTATTGCGACCACTTTCTTCTTCTTCAATATATCCCTCATCCCTTTTAACGCAAGAATAGGCCCGATACTTGTTATGGGGTTGCTCGGCCCGATTATCACATTATCCTCGGATTCCAGCGCTGCTAACACTTCTTTTGTAGGTTTTGCCTTTTCAATTCCCGAAATCCTGACATCAAGAACCTCAGGCTCACCGTGAGCGCCGACCCAGAAATCCTGGAAATGCATGCGTCCCTGCGGCGTATTCACCATCGTATTCACTTTTTCATCACACATGGGAAGAATACTGGCTTTTATTCCCAGCCTCGACGAAAGCTTCTGTGTCGCTGCTGTCAGAGTTGCTCCTTTTCTCATTAATTCAGTTCGGAAAATACAGGTGGCGCGGTCAGCATCCCCGAGCATGAGCTTTTCGTTGAAACCCAATTTTTGTAAAGCCTTATTCGTATGAAAGGTGTCTTTTTCAATCCCCCACCATTTTGTGTCATCTAATTGCCCTGAAAAAAGGTATAAAATCGTATCCACATCAGGCGAGACAAAATTTCCTGAAATCGTAATGTCCTCAGCCGTATTCACTATTACCGTTATCTCTTCATCTGGAACAACCCTGCGAAGACCCTGAATAAGCTTTGGCGTGCCTGTGCCGCCTGATAGAACTATCATATTAAACACTCATTTTTCCGAACAATTTTCCTCCGAGCGTTATCATTGCAAGTGCAAATAATGAGAGAACTATAACGCACAGCGATACATCGATTGCAGAGTTTCCAAGGAGGAACCAGCGGATGGCTTCAACACCGTAGGTAAGAGGATTTGCATACACAAATACTTTCATCCAGCCTGGAAGGTTTGAAATCGGGAAAAAAGCCCCGCTCAGGAGAATAAGCGGAAAAGTGAGGAAACTCATGACCATCTGGAAACCTTCATGACTGTCGATTTTCGATGCAAGTGCAATGCCCAGACCCATAAAGCCGATTCCTGAGATGAACATAATGGCAATAGCGGCCAGCACACCCCATATCGAGACATAATGGATTCCTGTCAGCCATGCAATAATCATAATCAATATTCCCTGGATCATGGATGTTGTGACTCCGCCGATTGCTTTTCCGAGCGCCACAAAGAAACGGCTTACAGGTGCGATTAAAATTTCCTTAAGAAATCCGAATTCCCTGTCCCATATGATAGATACGCCCCCCATCAGCGAAGAGAAAAGCACCGCCATACCGATTAACCCGGGCGCAAGATAACTTTTGTCAAAAGCACCGCCTCCGCGGACCTGGAAAGACGAACTGAATCCTGCCCCAAGGATGACCAGGAAAAAAAGAGGAGTTGCAAGGGAGCCGATAATTCGCGATTTTGAGCGTGAGAAACGAATCATCTCACGAAGCCACATGGTATAGACGGTCTGTACTGCCCTGTTCACCGATGCGCTGACCATCATTTTCTCCTTGAGCGAATTTTATAACCCACCGATTCAATTTCACTCATCTCTTTATCCCTTATGGCGCGCCCGGTATAATGAATAAATACATCATCCAATGTGGGTTTCCTGAGGCTGACCGACTGGATTGAAATACCGGCATTTGATGCCAGGGATAGAATATGGGGAATCTCGTGTTCCCCATTATTTACTGTTATAAAGACCTCATTCATTTTCTTTGAAACTATATTGGCACACCCGTTTTTTTGGTATATCTCACATAATCCGGATATGTCATCCGGGTTTTCCAGTTCAAGTGTGATTACATCCCCGCCGAGTGAGTTTTTCAAGGTCTCGGGAGTATCGAGCGCAACAATCTCACCATTGTCGATTATCGCAATCCTGTCGCACAAATGGTCGGCTTCTTCCATATAATGCGTGGTGAGCATGATTGACACACCTTCATCTTTATTCAATTTTTTTATATATTCCCATATATGGAGCCTTGTCTGCGGGTCAAGACCGAGGGTTGGCTCATCAAGAAATAATACATGCGGATGATGCATAAGCCCGCGTGCGATTTCAAGGCGTCTCATCATTCCTCCGGAATAGGTCTTGACGATAACGTCTGCCTTGTCCGCGAGTTCCACGAGAGAAAGTACCTCTTCAATCCTCTGTTTCCTTGTTTTGCTGTCAAGACCATAGAGCCTTCCGTGAAGGTCGAGGTTCTCCCTGCCGGTCAGGCGGTCGTCCAGCGTGGTATCCTGGAACACCACACCGATATTCTGCCTTACCTGCCCGGGTTCCAGTGCGACATCATAACCCCAGACTTTAGCGCTGCCGCTTGAGGGTTCAGTCATCGTGGACAACATATGTATAAGAGTGGTCTTCCCTGCGCCGTTTGGGCCAAGCAGCCCGAACAGTTCCCCGGGTTTGACAAATATGCTGACTTTATTTACAGCAGTAATCTCATCGAAGTATTTTGTAATCTCCCGGGTTTCGATTGCATAAAGCATGTTTTCATGTAATATTATTTTTAAAGATAATAGAGATTCCCATAACCGAAGGCTTTATCATTTATCATTCACAATGGAGAGTTACTATTTTTACTCCAGCAGCGGGGTAGGGTAGTCAGGATATCCCGACGGGCTCATAACCCGTAGACCAATGGTTCGAATCCATTCCCCGCTATAAACGAATTCTTTTTTGATGCCGTTTTTAAAAAGTCGAATTTACTTTAATTTCATTCCTCATCTTCGCGCGTAATCCAGTAAACCGCCTTATACTTCTCTGCAAAACCGAAGATGTTTTTCGCCATTACCGCCCTTCCATATTCCTTAAGGTCGCCGCCTTGGTCGTATATGAAAGTATTTTCACCCAGTTTTGTTACTTTAAAAATTTCCCCTTTTTCTTCTGTCCCGACATGCAGAACATCCCCGATTTTCAAATCCTGGATCTTTGGCCGGACTGTTGTTTTCTCTACCATAATATCAAATCCATCTTTCTGTTATTGCGTGTGTTAATATCTAATAAATCTTACCTTATGGTGCAGCCTATGCCCTTAAGAAGCACCTCTACACTTTCCTGCACCATGGCCGCATCCTGGTCTCCGAATATTGTGACTCTATATGTAACACTCCTGGTATTTTGCTTCGAATATTCATCGATAATCTCTACCGAAACCACGCTGTTTGTGCCCTTTACCACATTTTTTATAATGCCGGCATCAGAACCTTTCGGAATAAAAACTGAGATGTCCCGTGTCACGTTCTTTAAATTCGCGGCTTTCCATGCCAACAATTCCTTTTCATTTAAAAGTCTCACATTCTCTATCAAAAGCTCAGTCGTCCTTCCTCCCCGCTCAAGCAGAACAGTCCTCGGTGTCACTTTTTTCACGATACCGAAGTGAACCACGCCTGAATAAATGTGTTTTAGCGCCCTCTCGCTGCCGATAGAGCGCACAAGTTCTTCATGCTCCGCTATCTTGGTGCCGATAAGTTTTTCAGACCGCCGCAGGGCAGATTCGGTATCCCCGAAATGCGCCGAAGCTTTTTTCATAAGGCCCACAAAGCCCTCAACATCCTTCTTTTTCACTATATCCGCAAGTAGGTTGCACTGTTCGATATATGCCTTATGCACCTTCGCAACCTCCGGGTTCATCTGTATCATGGCATACAGGTAGGGGTTCTGTCCCAGTATCCGTCCCACGAGGTCAAGCATGATATCATACATCGGGCTCATGAATCTTCTCGAGTTTCCAACATCGAATTCAAGTTCCCTGAAAACAGCCCCTATGGAAATATAAGCAAAATGCGTGAGACCCTGCACAACTGCCATCATTTTATCGTGCGCCACTGCGTCCATTATCTCGATATGGGCGCCGTTGTTTTCATACAGGTTCCTGATTACCGGGAACCATTTGCCGCACCTTCCTTCGATTGGCGTAAAAATCACTATTTGTCCCCTTATATCAGGTATGGATGGCCCGAACATGGGATGTGAACCCAGGATTTCCACGTTGGGAGGAGCATATTTTATCATCGTTTCTATCGGGCCCTTTTTTATTGATGTGATATCCATGAGCAAACTTCCGGCTCGCATTTTCGGGGCGATTTCCTCAATGGTCTTTTCTGTGATATTGATGGGCACAGAGATCATTACAACATCGCTTGATTTTATTTCCTTATCAAGGTCATCGGCAAATTGCACGCCCAATTCCAGAGCTATCTCTTTTTTCTTATTAATTCCCCATATTGCCACATCAAAGCCGTGTTTTTTATAAAATTTTGCAAAAAATCTTCCGGTTTCACCCGTCCCGCCTATGATTAATATCTTCATGCCAGTTTCTCCCGGACAGCTTTTTCCATGACCTCGACAGGCGGGTTCTTCCCGGTCCAGATTTTAAAAGCCTCTGCTCCCTGATACACGAGCATCATCACTCCATCGATTGTTTTTGCGCCTGCCTTTTTAGCTTCCTTAAGAAATTGCGTGTTTACAGGGTTGTAAACAATATCGAACACAACAAGGTTCCCGTGCATCATATCAGATGTTACAATGCTTTCCGATACTTTGGGGAACATGCCTATAGACGTTGAATTTATGAGAATATCACTGTTCTGGATTAGATTTTTTAGATCACGAAAATCCCCGGCACTGGCTTTTCCTATCAGGCTAACTTCTTTTACAAGGGAAATCGCCCTCTCTCGCGTCCTGTTGGCTATAGTCACGCTTGCCCCATCGGATGCAAGCTGGAATGCGATTGCACGGGCAGCGCCCCCGGCGCCGAGAAGCAGCACTTTCTTTTCTTTTATACCAACCCCATTATCTTTCAGCGCCATTTTAGCACCGAGCCCGTCTGTATTATATCCGATTATTCCTTCTTTAAAATCCACAGTATTCACTGCGCCTATCTGTTTTGCCATGTCTGTAAGTGCAACTATCTCAAGGGCTTTTTCTTTTAAAGGTATAGTGAGGTTTAATCCCCCAAACCCGAGAGCGTGTGCGCCATGTATCGCATCATGTAAAAATTCAGGACCGACCCGGAATGCATGGTACTCGCAGTCCATGCCGAGAGCTTTGAATGCCGCATTATGCATAACAGGAGACAGGCTGTGAAAAACGGGATCGCCAAGAACGCCGAATAGCTTCATGCTATCCTAATTAATTGTGATGGTTAAAAAGTATTTTGATGGAAAATCCATTAAGGCCAGATATGATAGTACGCATTCAAACCCAGAATGACCAAACCTGCTGCTACTGCTACGGTAACAACGGTTTTTGGCTCTACTATAATTGCTGTCTCTTCAGCATCGTAATATCTCATTAAACCCGCTGAGGACATAAGGCCGCTGCCTTCTTTCTTTTTTGTCATGAGTTTCCATGATGTTTTTATAGCATTTGAATGTATCGCAACGTATCCCAGTCAAATTAGGATATTATAACGACTTTTGCTTCTCTTCCAATTTTTTCTGGATGATCTCTTTTAACCTTTTTATTTCCCCTTTTTTTGCGCTCACCGGAACTATCCTGTCGGGCCACTGTCTCCAGGGCGGCATCATTCCGAGTCGTTCTGCAATCCCGTCAAGCGTCTTATCTGCATCTTTGACCTTATCTATTTTATTTGCAGCAACAACAGCATCAATGTTCATTTCCTGCAAGAACTCAAACAGTTCAACCTCTACAGGTATTTCCCCCCGCTCATTCCACCTGTCCACGATTTCCGCAAAGGACCCTGCATTTACAACCATCACTGCAAGCACGATATTCCCAGCGTTATCCTCTATATAATGAACGATATTATCTTTGATGGCATCCAGGCTTTCTTCCGACACACCGCTCATGAACCCGAATCCCGGCATATCTGTAATCTGGATGTTCCTGTAAGGAATCTTAAGGATTTTTCTAGTTACCCCCGGGCGCTTACCCACCCGGATTTTGATACCTGTGAGCGCCCGTATGAGGGTGGATTTACCGACATTGGAACGCCCTGCGAATATTATCTCTTTCATAAAGCGACATCACCTTGAATATCTTTATCTACGCTTAATCGCGGCCATGATTACCAGAACAACGATTGCAAATCCAATCCCAAAACCCGGTGTTATGGGTGTGGGAGTGGGCTCAGGGTCATCAGTCGGTATAGGAGTTGACGTTGTTTCCCCTTGTATTGTCTGGGCTGTTGTGTTGCCCTGTAAAGCAGTTCCTGTCCGGACCGGAGTAACCTTGCTTTTATCGATGACTGTTATTACAGGCTTTTCCGAGCTCAGCACTGCTCTCGTTGTCCCCCTGTACTCAACATTGGTATAATTGGAGATCGCAGATGGCAGTTCAATTTTTCCTTCTTTATTCATGCAGATAGTATAATTGAACTTCAGTACGGAATTCGGGTCTGACCAGTTCGCAAAGGAAGTCGAACCGGCTGTAAGGCTGACACCATCAGGCAGCGAGTCTTTAACTTCAAACCGTGTGCCTATATTTCCCCTGTTATTTACGCTAACGTTCACAATCACATATTCGCTTATGTTCACTGTTTGCTTATCTACGGTTTTATTTATGATCATTTTGGGTCCGTTCACAACTATTTTAGGTATATTGGATGAAGCACTGTAAGGCTTATTGTTGACAGTGAACTGCGCAGTTGCGGCAGGAATTGTAAAACCCCCAAGATTTGTCTCAAGCGGTTTAATAGAATATGTCGTGCCCCATTCTTGTCCAGGTTTGAGGACCGGAACATCCCAATGGAAGGATGTATTGGATTTTAAATCAAAATTCTCATCCAGGCTGTCATTGATATGTATATCGTGTATATCATATATCCCGCTATTCCCGACGCTGATAGTTACTACGGCGGTATTCTGAAGGTACATCCGGTCCCTTACCGCCTTGCTTATTGTAAAAAAATTCTGGGGAGGCGAAACAGTTATTGATACAGTCCCTGTAGCATTGCTCCGGATATCCTTGACATCTGTTCCTTTTGCATCCACTTTCAAAAAATATGATTGCTGGTCGATGAGTGACGGAACCACAAGTGTGACACTGAATTTCGATGATTTTCCTTTTACAAGCGTACTATAATACTGATGCAATTGTTTCGTATCGTCTCCCCTGACCTGCAAGCCGCCCGTATTAAGGTTAACGTCAACATTTCTTGCTATTGCGTCGCCGCTATTCTTGACTGCCACATTTGCGGTAATTATCAGGTCGCGACTTGAAGTGTACGTTGTCTTATCTGTGGTTACCGTGACTTCAAGTTTGGGCTTTCCTCTTACTGAAATTGCTATCTTCACCCATGGATTATAGTATTCATATACCCAATCTATTGCATTACTTGCCGGAAAACTGCCACTGTCTGGAATTGAAATCATCACTTCATAGTCCGGGTCTATATATTGATAGCTCTGATATGACATTACGATTTCCTGCATGAAAACACCATTTTTATAAATATCAACTAAAGCTGAGGGATCATAAACCGGGCGGTCAGGGTGAATATTTCCATAGATGTCTTTATCGCCCTGAACCGGGGAAGTAAGTTGTACAACTTTGACCGTATAATTGCCGTTTGAAAGTGAAGCCCCTTTATGAAGGGTACCCGTGACCGCGGACGCCCATTCAATGTCGCCCGGAGCCCATGCTGATGCCATACCTGTGAACAGGAAAATTATGATTAATGCAGCAATGTAATATCTCATTTTTAAAACCAATATAACTCAAAGACTAATATAATTTTCTAACATTTTATGATGATTATGATAATTTACATTTTTCTACTGATTTAATTCGAACGAGGAAAAATATATAAGGTGCAAGCTACAATTTACACTCTAATCGGTTGGCTTATTTGGCAACTCAGAAGGTTAAATCCGTCTAGGGCTGTTTTTATTAGGTTAATTGGTTTAAAAATAAAGGAAAGAAATTAAAATGGACAACGATAGAAGAGGCGGCGGCTTCCGTGGAGGAGGCAGAGGTTTCAGACCAAGCGGACCAAGAGAAATGCATAAAGCAACATGCGCAGATTGCGGCCAGGAAACTGAAGTACCTTTTGCACCCTCTGGCGACAGACCTGTATATTGCAGGGAATGCTACCAGAAACACAAACCAAAGAGATATTAAAAATATTACCCGATAATATTTTGATAATTTTCAAATAATAGAGCATTGAATTGC
>JAPMTY010000072.1 GCA_026552835.1 Candidatus Methanoperedens sp. | reverse complement strand
GGCATGTAAACGGCGTATCTCTCTTATCCGGGTGGGTATTGTTAGCTATTATGTAGCCTGTTGAGTTATGGCATGCCCAGCAGCTTGCGTTTATACCGTAATCAATGCCGTTAACGGTTGCGTTTGCTCCGTTTATCCTGGAATGCACGGATATGCTGAAGTTAGTCCCGTCTATGTAATGCAGCCCGGTGAAGTTCTGGGGAGTGGAGTCGTTATGGCAGTCAAGGCAGCCGGGACCGCCGCCTGTTACCACTTCGCTTGAATGGAAATCAAACGGCTTCGTTCCTGTCCTGGTGTGGCAGAGGTAGCATGAGGAGTTGTCGCTTGCCCCGAACATGTTGCCGGCGTTCACCTGCATTGCATTACCCCATCCATTTCTTATTGTTTCATTGCTCTGGTTGTGGCAGAACAGGCAATTTTTAGTATCTGGCATGCGGTCTATGGGGACTGTCCAGTGAGGTGGATCGGACTTGTCAACAGGGCCGGAAGCATCGTTATACTGTGCATAGTAACCTCCGAAATTCGACCTGTTGAAATAGGGAGCTGCATGACAGGTTCCTTCTCCGGTGACTGCGTTGTAACTATAACAGGTAGTAGAGTATGTTGCAGTGCCGCCCAGTGAGGGTACTCTTACATTAGTGCCCGTTATGTTGGAGTAATTCGTATGGGAATAAACATAGGGCAGAGTATCATTGATGTCGCTCCTCAGGGAATAGAAAGTGGTCCGGTTCGGGCCTGTGAATATGGAGCTGACATTTATGTGACAGTTCTCGCACAGTTTGACTGTCTGAAGGTTCGCCAAGATCGTGCCGGGGTTTCCCGTACCGTGGCAGGCATAGCACGATGCCCCGTCCAGAGTGGCTGAGTTATTTTCCCAATCAAATCCGCCGCCTGTCTCAAAGCCTCCGTGTATTACCATGGGAATGCGTAAGGGTTGTGAGTGTAAGGTTGTTGCATTGGTATTGTTGTGGCAGTTTGCACAGAAAGAAAGTGCCTGGGTCTTTGCCGGGTGCCTTGTGATATTGGCGTACCATTCCGTTGCGTTTGCGGGGGATTTGTGACATAAGGTACAGTTTATGGTGGGAGTGAACAGGTTTGAGGTGTTCGCATAATGCGAGACATTGGCTGCCAGCGGGTTGACAGCTGTGAATGTGACGTTGAAATATACTGTGCTTTTGGTGTGGCACAGGGTGCAGTTCACTGAAGGATTCCAGAAATCCGAGGCAATCTTGAAATTATCTGTGGTATAGTTCCCGGGAATATGATTGTATATTTTCTTTTTGGTTATGTCGTTATTGATCGTTGCGTTTGAACTGGTGAACGCGGTGGTTGCGTTGTGGCAGTCTTTACATGCCCATGGATTGGATTTGTTCACCGGGTGACCTGTGGGCTCAAGACCGTCTCCGTGGCATGCCCAGCAGGCTTTGTTTATCGGGTCAAGGGATGTGCTGTTTGTTGCGTTCCTGTTCAGGTTCCCGTGAACCCCTGATTTCATGGCTGTGACGTTTATTCTTTTGTTGTCGGGTGATCCGTTTACATTGATGTTATGGCATGATATACAGTCGGGTCCGCCTCCAGAACCTATGTTCACATTATGGCTGAAATTAAGGGAGGTTGCAGAAGCCACAAGATTGTTGTTATGGCAGTTGTTACACACGCTGTCGTTATACCCCGAACTAAAATAGCTTGCGTGGTTTGTAAACGTTGTTCCATCTCCTGATTTTGTCGGCACAAGCCCGTTCTGGTTCAGTATCTCAGGCGGCTGCGGTGAGAACTGCTCCCCGCTAAAACCTGGCGCATTCTTGTAATGGCAGCTGGCGCACCATGTACTGTTGGCCAGACCCTGATTTAAATTATTTGTTCCCCTGATGTTGCCTATGCTCCCCAGCGCTGAGATACTATGAAGAGTCGATAGACCGTGGCAGTAATAACATGCGCTCATCTTGCTTGTATTATCCCAGTAAGCCGATTGAGAGCCGTTCCAGAGGGCGCCTGCGTACGGATCCGTGCTGTGGTTAAAAGGTACTGGAATCTGCGGCGGGTTTCTGCCTGTGTAATTGCCTGCTTTGGGCTGCGCTTCGAGGACAGCGAAGAACGAAGCGTTCTGGTGGCAGTTGGTGCAGTTGCCTCTGGCAGGATTTGGATTATTATGATTTAAGTCCACATATGTAGAGTTTTGCGCGAATACCTGTATATCATGCACATCGTCGCTATGGCAGAGCGTGCAGTTCACGCCGCCTGATGTGATATTACTTGAATTATGCTCGTTGTAGCTTGAGTGGCAGGTTTTGCAATGAGAATCTTCAGTGTTGTTATTCCTGCCTGTCTGTAACGGGTCGGGCTTGGTTATGTTGTGCATCGGACCGTGACAGATTATGCACGGCACCGTGGAATTGGGCGTGTGGAAGGTTGCGTAGATTGTTGAGGCGTTGTTGGAGGAATAACTGCTGACTATACCGTTCAGAGTGGATTTGTTTGAGAGGTCTTTCCTGCCCCAGCTCAAGTTCCCATGACAGCCGCCTGAAGCGTTATAGCATGAACCTATGACCGCATTTGTTTGATGTGCCGTCAGACTTTGGTGGCAGCTTGGATTGGCACAACCGCCCGCAACGTTTTTGTGAACATCAGATAGATTGTTTGTGTGGTTTGCACCGCCTTTAGTGTTGCCGCCCGGCTTACCATCAAAGGATTGGTGGCAGTCTGTACAATTAGTTGATGCTGCAAAGTGAGCATTGTTTTGATTAACCGTTGCGTCTCCACCGTTTAAATAAGGCGAATTAATGGGTGCCCCGGACGTAGGAGACTTACTTGCATGGGTACTACCACATGATGATGAGCCGTCTCCGCATCCCCACCAGTTATAGATAAAGCTTGTATTATCGTAAAGGTTGCCGTTCGACGCCTCGACAGTCCAGTTACCATAATAGTTCCTTGCATCCATGTCAAAGCTGAAGTTGGCAAGACCGTAGTTATTAGTCGTGGTATTTACTCTTGCTGCAACCAGTTCTGTCCCGTTGGGCTGGTATAAATTGAATGTTATATTTCTTCCACTTAGAGGCGAGCCGGTATTATCTATGAAAAGTGCGGTTGCATTGATTCTGGTGTTTTTGCCTGTCCATGAATTAGTAGTGCCGTGATCAACACCCGGGCTGGAAAATCCTGTACCTAAACGTGTCGTCGTTTTGTAATCATCCAGTATCACATAGCGGTTGGTGGCAACCAGTATTTTCCCCACGGACGGAGGTATGAGCGTAAGCATGATATTGGCATTGCTAACCGCGGCGCCATTTATTGTTTGCATGGTTGAGTTGTCGCTATAGCCCGGCTTACTGGCTGTTATGATATAAGTGCCGTTGCCCACAGTAAAACTATAGTAGCCCGTTCCGTCCGTGCTTGTGGAAAGGTTCGAGTTCGTTGTAACTGCGGCGCTTGTTATCGCCTGCCCGTTTGAGGCATTGGTAATGTAGCCCGATAATTGATAAGTCGGTACTGGTGCCAATGAGATATTTGCCGTAGTATTTTGGGCGCCGTTAATTGTTACGTTTATGGAATTTACCGCATAACCTGTGAGGCTTGCATTAATAACATATGTCCCATTGGATATACCCGTGAAATTATAGAAGCCGGCAGCATTTGTTGTCGTGTTGAGGCTTGTGCTGGTCTGGACTGTGGCGCCGATAAGGGGCTGGCCGCTGGTCTTGTTGGTTACATAGCCTGAGATATTATAACCCGGAAGAGGAGAAATGTCAACAAAGAACGAGCTGTTAGAATTGGCTGCCGTACTGAATGAATAATAATACGGCCTATCAGTTGAACCTGAGACATTCATCCATACCCTGACTGCCAATTTACGGCCGGCCGGTATAACTGCTGATTGACCGTTAAATGATATTGCAAATGAACTCAGGGTCGAAGAAGTAGTTGTCGCAATAGTTGAATTGACCAAGCCAACAAAATTACCAGGCATATTGCCTGCAACTCCGTTTGGATCATAATATCCCAATTCATACCATCCTTTACCAGTCCTACCGTTTGTATTTACTCTCATAGGAATTGAAGCCGAATACGCAGTAACCATTGTGGGAACTGGAAAAGCTGTATTGTTTATAAAATAAGCATAAGCCCATGGTCCATTTCCAGCCGTTGCTATAGAAATCGCGGTGCTGGTCCCGGTTGTTTTATTTAGAAGTAATCCGATGTCATAAGGGTTGGAAGCCGTGGTGCATGTAAAATTAGTTGCATCAACACCAATGGAAGTGCCTGTATCGCATCTCAACGTTTGTTGAGATATGGCTGCACTTGCCAAAGGCACAGCTGCCTGGAAAAACACTGCGCCGAATACTATCAAAGCTGCAGTTAGTCTTGCCCGTTTTATCCACTTTTTACTGAAACCTGTATTTATTTTTAAATCCATACTACCATTTTCAAACAGCAACTAATGTCATCAATTAGTTTTCTATTCCGATGCATCATGAATTGATAATCCTATCCGGTCATCAATTCGTTTTACAACGTTAGTTAGTAATCTATAATATAGTTTTGGTGTCATGAAATATATCCAGATAAATAATTATAATTATGACGAAAATAACCAGGAAAGAACGCACTTAATCAATGAGATATTTCTCTATCCTGTCAAGACCTTCTCTGATATTTTCAAGGCTGCTGGCATACGAAAACCGGATATACCCTTCTGCCCCGTCCCCGAAATCGATTCCAGGCGTTACAGCCACGCCTGCGTCTTCAAGGATGCGCCTGCCAAGTATTAGCGAATCGGAACCGAACTCCTTCGCATTTGCAAGAACGTAATAAGCTCCCTCAGGCTCGCTTTTTATCCCGAAACCTATTTCTGCAAGACGCTTCAGGATGTACCGCCTCCGCCTGTCATACGTGGCGACCATCTCCGTAACATGCACCTTTGGGCCCCGAAGCGCCGCTATCCCTGCATGCTGGACAAAACTGTTGGCACAGATAAAGAAATTCTGCTGCAGCTTCTGGAGCGGCCTGATATATTCTGGCGGTGAAATCAGATATCCAAGCCTCCATCCTGTCATTGCGTACAGCTTTGAAAAGCCGTTTAATACAAAAGCGTTACCGGTATATTCAAGGATGGAATGGTCTTTGCCTTTATAGATTAAGCCCTGGTATATCTCATCAGAGATTACAGGAATATTGCCTGCAATCTCTGCTATTCCCTTCATGGTTCCGGGAGACATTACATGACCAGTGGGATTGCACGGTGAATTTATCAATATGGCTTTCGAACTTGAAGTCATTGCACCCGCTACCGCTTCAGGTTCCAATCCGAAACCTTCTTCTTCATTGGTATATGCAAATACGGGTTTACCTCCCAAATATTCCACAAAATTAGGGTAGCAGGCATAATAGGGATTGGACATCACCACCTCATCGCCCGGGTCAAGCAGCCCCATGAAAAGCAAGAGCAGGGCAGGACTGGTTCCCGATGTAATGACGACTTGTTGCGGACTTATTTCAAGGCTGAACTTCCGGTTGTAATATTGCGCCACTGCTTCCCGGAGTTCAGGCAGGCCCAGACTGTGGGTGTATTTTGTCTCTCCGGCTTTCAGGGCATTGAACGCTGCCTCGCAGATATGCGGCGCTGTGGGGAAATCGGGCTCACCAATCTCAAGATGGATTATGCTTTTGCCCGCGCGCTCAAGTTCCTGCGCCCTCTCAAGGACTTCCATTACATAAAAAGGAGGGATTTTTTCGGATTTCCGGCAGAACATTACTAATACCGCTCCAGGATATTATACAGCGTATCACGTTTCGCAACAGGGCGCCCCATTTTTTTCGCAATGTGCACGAACTCATCAATGCTCTTGCTGTGGAAAGGCACGCCTGCCGCCCTGACAACGTTCTCTTCTATCATCGTTCCGCCAAGGTCGTTTGCCCCGTAATTCAAAGCGACCTGGGCAACTGAAAGACCCTGCGTAACCCAGGATGCCTGTATATTCTTAATATAGCCGTTAAGAAGAATGCGGGACACTGCGACCATCTTCAGGTAATCCACCCCGGTAGAAGTCCCGCTCAATTGCGTGTTCTCCGACTGGAAACTCCACGGGATGAACGCTGTGAACCCGTTATATTTTTCCTGCATGTCGCGCACGCGAAGGATGTGTTTCACCCGCTCTTTTAGAGTCTCGGCATGCCCGAAGACCATGGTCGCGGTGGTCGGTATGCTAAGCGAATGGGCTGCCAGCATTACCTCCTGCCACTGTTTCCAGCCGATTTTATTGGGTGAGATACTCTTTCGGACGCGGTCGTCAAGGATTTCAGCTCCTCCGCCCGGTATGGAATCAAGCCCTGCATCATGAAGACGTGAAATCGTTTCCCTGATACCTGCGCCGTATAACTTTGAGATGTGCACGATTTCGGGCGGCGAGAAGGCATGCATCTGGACATTAAATCTTTTTTTTACCTGACGCAGCATCTCTTCATAGTAATCAATCGTTATATCGGGATTCAGCCCGCCCTGCAAGAGAATCTGTGTCGCTCCGAGCCTGACCGCCTCATCGATTTTTGCCAGGATTTCATCAATGGTCAGCACGTATGCATCCTTTGCATCAGGTTCCCTGAAGAATGCGCAGAACTTGCATTTTGAAGAGCATATATTGGTATAATTTATGTTCCTGTCAACGACGAAAGTGACAAGCTCTCCGGCGCTTTGTTTTCTCAACTCGTCCGCTGCTGCGCCCAGAAGGTTAAGGCTGTTACTTTCAAGAAGCGAAACACCTTCTTGCAGTCCGATTGGTTCATTATCAAGGGCACACTTCAGGATTTCAGAAATGGCATCGTCATCCGAAAATTTTTTTATTATTTCAAAATTTGTCATCCTGTGAATAGCTCCTCTTGAATTTCAGGGCAAGTTCGGCTTTCATTAGTTCTCTTCCGAGATAACCTGCATGGTCAAGGCGTGAAACAAGCCCAAGCCTTACGATTGTTTCAAGAACATCCTTTGC
>JAPMTY010000073.1 GCA_026552835.1 Candidatus Methanoperedens sp. | reverse complement strand
GCTGGTAAAAATTCTTGCCCTTTCACTTATGTCAATTTTGTTCCAGCTTGCCTTGGCTAATTTTGCTTCCTTTACGGCTTCTGTAACTTCTTCATTTCCTGCAAGACATGCTCTTCCGATAACATCGCCTGTAGCAGGATTCAAAGATTCGAATTTCCTATCGCAGGTTTTCCATTTTCCTCCGATCAATAGTTTTCCATCAAGCACGGCACTTACCTCATATTTTCTAAAATTTAAAATTGTTTATATTATCCTCTCTTCGCCAGAATATACATATAGATTCGGGTTTCTCACAAATGCCACAAGCGTCATACCGACCATTTTTGAGAGCGCAACCCCTGTACTCAACGGCGCTGCCTTGCTCACCACGATCGGTATCCCTGCCCGCGCCACTTTTGCCACCATCCCGCCTGAAAGCCTTCCTGTTGTGACAAGGGCACAGTCTGAAAGGTCTCTTCCCGAAAGCAGCGCCGCTCCGGCAGCCTTGTCCACAGAGCACGCCCTGCTGACATCCTCGCAAAACGATACGATATCACCTTCTTTGGTGCAAATAAGCGAAGAGTGGGTGCCGCCTGTCCGTCTCCATATCTTCCCCTTCTCTTTTATCAGTTCAATAGCGTTCAGCAGCACTTCTTTTTCCATCCGAACACTTGAGGTGATAGGTTCTATTCCTTCCCATGAAGATTTTATGCCAATGCATCCTGAACTCCTGACCTCTGTCCACAGGTCAAGTTCGCTGTTATCGAGTGAACTTTGGCAAAAAACGGTATCTCCTTGGACGGATATCGAACGAATGTCTTCTATTCTCTTAAGAACGCCCTCGCATATAAGAAATCCCGCAGCAAGTTCACGAAGCTCTCCCGGAAGGGCAAGAAGAGTGACGAGGTGCCGACCGTCCAGCATTATTTTTATGCTTTCTTCTTCTACAACATCCAGTTCAATTTCTTTTCGATTCTCTCCCGAAATTTCCATGCACTTTGTCAGAATATATGGAGCGGAAGGGTCGTGCGCCTCATCCTTCCAGTAACTTGTCCATTTACCTGCTTTTTCCGCGTGCCAGTTTTCTTTCATTTCTCCATTAGTTTGGTTTAAGCTTCTTTATCTTCTCAAACAACTGCTTCATCGTATCTTCATTACTCTGTGTAAATCCAAATGGCGACTTCGTAAAAGGCTGGAAATAAATAGGCACATCATCCAGCCTGTAGAAAGTCCCGTCGCATTCCATAGCATCGATCACGCCGGGTATTACGACATCAGAAGCTAATGTTGTCGGGCATGGTGCAATGTCAATGCATGCCATGGGTATCTCCTTGAGGTATTCAGCACACGTTGCGGGGAAATGGGAGACAAGATCAGCCGACATCACAAACGCAGCATCAACATCCTTTTCTCTGAGTAAATCAACAGCCGTGTACTCACCCGGATTGTATCGTGGGAATCCACGGGAAAAGTCCAGCCCGAAGGGGTAGCCGTAGAGATAAGAAGCTATCTGGTTAAATCCCGCCACATTGCAGTGGCCGCGAAGAGCCCCAATCACAAACTTGGTGTGGTTGTTGAGTTCTTTTACAAGGTTTAATGCAAGCTCGGTATTCCTGTGTTTACCATATGATGATGCTAATCCCAGGCCAACGTATATCGAACCGAAAGTGGTGTTTTTCATCATCTCAAGCATCTGTTCCATAGTAGAAATGGGAACTCCGGTTATCTCTTCCACCGAAGGATGAGGCTTCTTACCGTGCAGAAGTGTCAGGAGGGCTGACAGCAGTTCATAATCCGTGTTAGGTTTAAGTTGCACATGCAGGTCTGAAGCATCTGCGGTAATCGACCTTCTGGGATCAACCGTGATTATAGTCCTGTCAAACCTTCCGCGCTTAGTCCAGTATCCCCGCGGGAAGACACCGTACCGCGACATGTGCCTTGGCATGGATTCAAGCGGATTGGTTCCCCAGTAAATCGCAAGACTGCTCCTCTGCTTTGGCTGGCCTGCTGTGGACCCTACTCTTCCGGCTTCCTGAATACCCATAGCAGTCGGCCCATGGCACTCGGTTGCGTTGGAATCCACCACTGCACCCAGATACTCAGCGATATGCAGACCCACCTCCATTGCTTCGCAGGAGGTCTCACTTCCCATGAAAAGAAGAGGACGCTTTGCATTAACAAGGATTTCGGCAGCTTTATCCAATGCTTCTTCCCATTGCGCTTTCCTGAATGTTCCGTTCTCCTTTATCTGTGGTTCTTTAATCCTGTGGTGGCTTACAATTTCATGGAATTTGGCATTGCCCATTTTACAGGCATTCTTCACTGTGATGTTTTCGCCATCGTAATCCACCTGTATGTCATCACATGACGCCCCGCATACAGGGCAGATAATATTCTTACTGACCATGTTATCTCCTCCCTGCATAGACTTTGAGCACAATGTCTTCTGCGCTTTTTACTTCTTCTTCCGTGGCTTCGATGAAAACCGGGCTTCCCTTGTAGAGGGGAGACCCTGTGGAGAAAGTCTCAGGTTCTACAACCACGTTTGGCCATATCGATCTTGGCATGAATATCTGTTCGGGCGTGACCGAATCCTCACACTTTGCGGTGACAACGACCTCACGAGTTTCATCACGCGATATCACTTTTATCCTTTTCGGACAGCCAAGTTCTTTGAATATCCTGGGATGAATAACTGCCACCGCGCATTCCTTCTGGTATTCCGGAGATAATTTGTCTCCGCCCTTGGCAAGCCTGCCCTCGTTTATCGTGCTTCCTGAGTTCAACAATACCTTGATCCTCATGCTTCACACCTCCTCATTGGCTTCTTTTGAAGCATACAAAATCCCTTTTGGTGTCTTACTTATCGCATAGTCGCCCGCGAATTTCATAAATTCTCCTGACAGCACTGTTTCACCAACTTTCGGGTTCTTTTCCGTGCCTGTATATTCAAAACCGGGTGATAATTGTTTGACCTTCCCGCTAACGACAAAGGTACCGCCTGCCATTTCTGCGCCCACGCCGCGGATAGCATCGCCATTTACCACGATGATCCCGCTATTCATTCTTATTCCTGCGAAATTCTCAACATTTCCACCAACACGAATCTCTCCTCCGTTCATTCCGCCTCCGAGCTGGCTCTTCGCATTTCCATCTATGATAATTTTTCCTCCATTCATTCCTCTCCAGCTTCCCCTGTAAGCGCATCCGACATGGTCGCCTGCATTCCCGGTTATGTGCAGAGTTCCGCCTTTCATCTCCATACCTGCCCATGAGCCTGCGTCGCCTTTCACGAGGATGCTTCCTCCTATCATTTCAGAGCCTACATGCATGCCCGATGAGCCTTCTATCACTATCTCCCCGGCTTTCATGCCATGCCCGATATGCTTCACTCTTGATACATCGCCTTTTACAATGATCTTCGTATCCGCTGCCGCGTTCCCTGCGCTTCCCTCAACATCAAAGAAATATGAAAGCGGAAGTTGTTTTGCTCCCTGCCACACGATTAACTGTTCAATTTCACTCGTCGTCTTTCCCGCAAAGATATCCGGGTTGATGACTTCCGCCTCGACCATTATATCAATGATGCCTTTTGGTTTGAGTATTACTTCACTCATAACTTTCACCTTCCCACGATCGCTTCAAGGGGTTTGTTTACCTGCACAGGCGCAGGGTTGCGGATGTACTTATCAGGAACGGGATACTGCGCAAAGCCAAGAGTGTAATACTTGAACCACTCTTTAACGTCTTTTAACATTTCTTTCTCAAGCCCATCGTCCATATGGGCTTCGCTGAAGAATGTCCTGCCATGTGGAACTGACATTATCTCGCCGTTCTGTGCCACAACCCCGCCGTCCTTTATTGTGTAAGCGGCATTCTGGAACCCTCGTATGATCTTTGTATAGTCGTTTACGTCAAATTTCGTGGGATCGAAGTCGTATATGGTCACATCCCCATCCGCTCCTGCTCCAAGATGTCCTTTCCTGTGAGCTATCCCTATGGTCCTTGCAGGGTTTGCCCTTGTGAGGATTGCTATCTCATTGAGTGTCATCTCGCGGTCAGTGCCCCCAAGGCTGCTCCTGTCCTGCGCCCACTTGTGGCATTCGGCAAAAGTAGCATCCCTGGCTTTCTTTGACATGAGCCAGGTGATAACCTGCGGATATTTGGTGAAAGGCCCGCCGTTAGGATGGTCGGTGGTCAGGATGGTCTTCCAGGGATCATTGACAAGAAGCAAAAGCTCAAGCCCGATAGCCCATTCCACGCTGTGTACCGGATTTGCTTTCAGGTAATTGAATGAAAGAATACCAGAACCGCACTCAAGCTCGACGTCTTTATTAGACCACTTGTTGCCGGTGAGCTTGTAAAGATGATGTATCGCAGGCCCGTCTCCTGTCATTACTGTTGCCGGCCCGAAGGGAACAGCGCCGTTATCTATTACAACATGATCAGACTTGTTTACATAATCTACAATCCCTTTTGCCCCGGAATTAAAATCCCCCCAGGAGGTTCCACCAAACGAGTTGAACTGGGCATGCGCCAGATATACACTCTGGTTCCTCTGCGGATCGATCTTTGTCTTTTGCCATTCTACATCCATCTTGCATTCGACTTTCACATCGCGAGTCACTTCAAGAGAATCCCTTGTAGTTTCCCAGCATCCCGGATGCCCCAGATTGTTAGCATGAAGGTGCAGTGACATAGGCATTCCCAGCATTTCGTTTACTTCTGCAAGGCCATGGATTACTTCTCTTGGAGTGATTCCAAAATGTATATTTGGCTCATCCAGCGAACTCACGTTCATTCCCCAGCCCCAGTTCTCAACACCTGCCGGATTGACGCACTTTATTCCGTATGCTTTATGCGTTCTCATCATCCACGCCACATACGCGGCTGCTTTTTCAATATCCCCTGCCTTGAGGTAGCGCATTATGAACCAGTTATTTCCAAGAACAAGATATCCGCCCATGTCCAGAATAGGAGTTGAGCGCATCTCTTCATGGGTATGCCGCGCTTCCATCGGAGGTATCGCAGCCTCAAAGACTGTTGTATATCCCATTTTTGCATAATCATAACCCTGGACGTACACCGAGGGCACGGTATTCCCGCTCCCGCTGTGGGTGAGGTCTGTCTTCTTTGTCACCCATTTATAGCGATCCTCAGGGCACATCATCCTTCCGCCGTTCACCTTTGCGCCTGCGACATGAGAGTGCGAGTCAACACCGCCAGGCATCACGGTTTTTCCTCTGGCATCTATTACTTTTGCATCCCGGAGACCGCTGCCTGTGAGGTCTTCCACGATCTTTCCGTCTTTTATAAAAATATCCTTTATTTCCCCATCAATTTCATTCAACGGGTCGAAAACATACCCGTTCCTGATAATCATTGTACCTGTCATTTCGCTACCTCCCTTTTCTCAAGCCGTATCGCATCAGTTGGACATATCAGGCTGCATGTAGCACACGAACCGCATACTTCCTGGTTTACCACATTCACTTTGCCATTCTCAACCTCAAGCAGCGGCTTGGTGTCGATTTCATTGAGATGTCCGGCCGCAAGATATGGGTCAGATAATGCATTAACAGGGCAGGCGATAACGCAGTTGCCGCAGCCAAGGCATGCCTCCTCGTCCGTGATAAGTGTTGAGGTCAGCATTGGTCGTGGAGTCGGCTCCGCTGTTAGCTTTTTCTCAAATATCTGCTTTTTCTTCATATCAGGCAGGATAGCAGACTTTTTGACTGTAATTGCTCCCACCGGGCAGGCAACGGAACAGGCGCCGCAGTATATGCAGGCATCTGGTCTGTGCGTCACTTTCTCAACCCTTTCCCCGGCTTTCCACTCCTTGTTAAAAAGAGCATCGCATGGACATGTATTCACGCAGGTGCGGCACGTCTGGCACACACTTTCATCCCTTGAAAATTCTCCCGAAAATGGTTTCTCCATTGTTATTGCCTCAACAGGGCATATTGAGGCGCACCAGCCGCAGTGCACGCAGCATTTCTGGTCGATGATGGTTTTCCCGTCCATGCTGAGGCTTCCGTCCTGGGCAAGTTTGCGCTTCTGTACTTCTATACAATCCTGCGGGCACACCTCGGCGCACATCCCGCATCGGATGCATTTTTCGTTAACCACAGTGGGCTTCAATGCGCCGTAGAGATAGGAGTCGTCCATCTCCGCCTTGCCTGCTTTTCTTATCTCAAGCGCGCCTGTCGGGCATACCTTTGAACACATGCCGCATATAAGACAGCCGCCTTTTCCTTTCTGGAGAAAGTCCTTGTTGATAAGCCCACGTGCCACCGCTCCAACCGAGCCTATCACCAGGTCGTCTTTGGGACACATCATTGTACATGTTGCGCATCCTATACACTTTTCCGGAAGATATACCAGGGTCTTATCTTCCTTTGTTTCAAACACTACCTCTTTCATATATTACTCCTTTAACACTGCAATATTTTCCATACAGGCGAGGCACAGAGCCCCATCGTTTTTCTGGACAAAACTCTCGCCGCAGTTATCGCATAGAGCTATGCGTTTTTCTGGTTTTTCCGATAATTCGATGTTCATAATTTGATATGTGTACACGCTTTCTCCGGCATCGATAAGCAACGATACTGCCTCCTCATGAGAAACTTTCCCTGTTTTCATGTACCACTCATGAAGTCGCGGATATTGCGCCGTTTTTGCGGGATCAAGCACAATCCTGACGCTTCTGATTTGTTTCTGTCCTTCCGGCGCTCTCTTGTTGACCACGACAGCCATCTTGCCGTAATCCTTTATATTCAATTTCTTGTTCCCGATGGTGCACCCGGCAAGGATCTGGAACGGGTCAGGAAGGCAATTGTACGTTTCACAGGTGACATACAGTTGCTCCCCGAAATTCGCATCCAGCACCTGTCTTGCGATATTGAGCATCTGGATGCCGATGAATGCCCCTGTGCTCAGGTAGCCATGGAATGAACTCACCCGCTCTATCTGGAAAAGAAGATATGGGTCGGTGATTTTCTTTATGACATCATCCATGCAGGATTCTGTTCCTGAAGGCACTTTGAAAGGATTGCCATAATCTGCACGAATACATACATGGGGAGCAGCGTGATTCAAACCGGTCACCTCAATATTTTCATGAACTTGTCACGTTGCCCGCATCTTCCTCGGGCACGAAAAGCGCTTCACCGTATTTGTCCTTACCGTAATTCCTTATGATGTCCTGCCCCTCTGGCGATGTCGTATAGTTGACATATTTCATTGCAAGGTCGTATTTCACGTTCGGGAACTTCGCAGGGTTTACAGCCATAACATGGTAAGGATTGAAAAGATACTTCTGGTCAGATTCGAAAAGGAGCTTCAGTTGTATTTTATCCTTCATGGCAAGATATGTTCCCCGGTCGGAGAGTGTATAACCTTCCTTGATGTCGGCAGTAGTTATAGTCTCGCCCATGCCTTTTCCTATTGATTGATACCACATTCCGCCCGGCGTGATGTTCGCAGCTTTCCAGATTGATTTTTCCATTATATCTGTGCCTGAGCTATCGCCGCGCGATATGAAGGGGGACTGCTTCGCGGCAATCCTTCGGAAAGCATCCGTAGCATTTGTTGCATTCTTTATTCCTGCGGGGTCGTTCTCAGGTCCGATGATTACGAAATAATTGTACATCATGTATTCGCGGTTTATGAAACTCCCATTGGCAACTGCCTTTAATTCAGCCTGGACTGCATGCACCATCACAACGTCAGCAGCGCCAAGCTCACCCGTAGCTATAGCTTTGCCCGTTCCCTCACATACAGTCAGGATTTTCACGTTATTTTCGTCCTCGAATTTCTTGTTCAGCACGTCGAGCAATCCCGTATCGCATGTGGAAGTGGTCGTCGCCAGGCGCAAATCCTGCGGGGCGGATGCGGTGGGTGTTGGGGATGTTGTGTTTACAGTCGGTGCCTGCTGGACGCATCCAGCAAAGAGCGATATTAAAATCGAAACAAAAATTATTTTAGCAAAAAGGTTTTTCATATTATTGCCTCTTTATGTTCACTCAAACATAATGCTAATTAATAAAAGTTTCGAAAAAGTTGTGCCGCTATTAATATTTTAATTAATAAAAAGATTCGGTCATTCTTTCCCTATCATGACTTCAGTTGCCTTTACAACCGCCAGTACTTTGTCATCTTTTTTGATTGCAAGAGCATCAGCAGCCTCTTTCGTTATGACTGCTGTTATCGTTGTCGGCTCGATAGAAATCTTAACCTTTGCAATAAGACCTTCTTTTTCAACTTCTATAACTTTGCCTTTCATCTGGTTCCTTGCAGAGATTTTCAACCCAATCACCTCCCAGAAAGTTTTGTCATAAACGGTTTGTGCAAGTATTGCTTCGTATGTATTATATTCCTCAAGCAAGTTTATTGCTTTTTCGGTCAAGAATGTGCCCTGAGCTTTTCCACCCCGTTTTTTAATTATCACAGGCTCTCCCACGCTTTCTTCAATCTCCTTAAGCAGGAGCCATGAATGTTTATAAGAAATTTTCACTTTCCGGCATGCTTTGTTGAGCGACCCCTCCTCATTTATAGCTTTTAAAAGAGCAGCCTTCCCTTCTCCCATAATCGGCTTCTCTTTATCGTTAACCAGCCATATTTTGGTTTTAGCCTGCGTCCTGTTCATTTGCTTTGCGGATTCGTCAATTTGGTTAATGCGCTTTCGCCGATGCTGCAGATGGAGTGAAACTACTTGTCTCACTTAACTCCTTTATTTTCTGGGCAGTCTTTTGTATATTAATAAGTACAAGACCCATCTGGACATTCATACCGGTCAACACCACCAGAAGAGCATGCTCCCCGACACGCACGGTTACAACACGGTGATTTTTGGATTCAAAAAGCAATGTATCGATATTCTCGTTTGAAAGTTCTTCCATGGTCTCTCCTGCTCGTTTGAAGGCTGCCGCACAGTATGCAGCAAAGGTTTCTTTGTTTACTTTTCCTGAAGTCGTGCTTGCCATGATAAGCCCGTCATCGGTCACCAGTGCAGAGCTTAAAATATCACCTGTAGAATCTTCCAGTTGTTTAAGTGCAAGGAGATATAATTCAGCTTTAGTAGCCATATAATCACCGAATGTTCCTTGCTAATGATTTTAGCATTTTTGTCAATACGTATATGGATATTACCGCAAACACCCCGAAAAGCGTTTCAAGAGTTTCCCTGATAGAATAAGGTATTGTACAGCCCATACTTGCTATGAGACCCAGGAATTTCCATAAAAGAGCCAGAATTGCAGCTATCTGGAATAGCATATATACTTTTACAAATCCTCCCGTTGCCCGGGTTCCGAGCAGGAAGGTTGTTATAATGGTTATTGAACTTCCCGCTATCCATACGAGATTTTCTATGGAGAACATGATATTTTCCATCTCGTCTGATTTTATTCCGGCAATAAATATGAAAAAAATGAAAAGCGGGAACAGAAGAGCAAGAATAAACGGAAGATAAGTTGCCATTTTTGGAATTGTTTTTCTCATGTATATCAACATATACAGATAGACAAACAGCGATGTCATAAAAATTGCAGACCATATTCCGAAAACATATCGTACTGAAGCAATCAAAGGTGAACTGCTCAGGTGGCCTAATTCGCGGATTCCGAAAAATAGGAAGGTTAAAAACAAAAAAGTCCATGGCGTATCGCCTACATGCCACAGGTTCCGGTTCCTGTATGCTATGAAGACCAGGAGGAGGGATGCCCACCAGAAGATATTTGAAAGGATAACATGCAACCCGATAGTTTCCTCATTTCCATATAAAAAAGGGGTAAGTATCATAATCCTGTAAATAGTTTTATCAAATATATCACTTTTGTCATGATGGGGAAATGATAATCCCAGGAAATATAGGTAAGAGTTTTGACCGATACGTATAAATTATAGTATTGTTAAATTGAAACTTAACATAATTCAAGTGGAGGTAAGTTATTATGGCAAAGAAAACAAAACCCAAATCAAGTGCAAATCCTGCATCTTCATGGTGGAAAGAAAGAAGTAAAGTTGTAGCAAAGACGACTGCGTCCAAACCTGCTAAACCAAAAGCAAAGAAGGCAAAAGCAAAGAAAGCAGCCAAAGCAGAAAAAGGTGAGATGTATTACTGCGAAGTTTGCGGAAGCGAGGTCGTCTGCGTAGAAGACAGCGCGGGTTCAATTTCCTGTTGCGAAGAACCGATGTGTCTGGTTTGCTGATAATAATTTGAATTTTATTTTTTATTTATTTTTACTTTTTTCCTGATTACTTAATCTGCCACCGGCTCTGGTATTTCAATCCTGAAAGTTCGCTGCAATCAACTCTTTTTTCCTGTATCAGGATTTTGAAGGTATCACCCATCTCCATCATCAGAGTCTTCACAGGCAGCATTTTTTTAACATAATTTTCAGGTTCATTTTCCTGCAACCGTTTCAGGTATTCTTCGATCCCGAGTCCCATCAGGAAATGCGACTGGTCTGTGAAACCGCACAGCTCCAGCCCGTTTTTGCAGCCCCAGTGAAGAAGAGCCGAGAAATTCACATGGGACGTAATATCCTGCTCGCCAATATTCTCAAACGGCGTCTCATTCGCTGTATGCTTATAATAGCACATGAGGGTTCCCCTGTCCCTGTATTCCTGGTATAATTCAAAAGACGGATAGCCGTAATCTATTGTTATTACAAATCCTTCGTTAAGAGCCTCCCCGATTTCTTTTATCCATTTTATAGCGTCAAGGTTAACCTCTGTCCTGTAACCCTGCGGTAAAACAACTCCAAGTTCATCAAAATAATTTTTAAGTTCATCTGATGCGGGTTTTAATATCTCGATAAAACCGTTCTCATAACCAACAAAGACTTCCGTCAATTCATTTTCCATCACTATCAGGTGTACGGGAAATGCATCCACAAGCTCGTTTGAGAAAATGCATCCCCTGATTCCACGAAGCTCTTCTATTGAATCATGCCAGGTAACTTTTTCACGAAGTAACTTTTTTTGTTCCCTGCGCATTGCCGGGCTTTTTTCGATTATGCAGTAATTGAGGTTGTTATATAGTTCCTCATTTTTTTTTAGATATGCAAGGACATCGCCTGAAAGAAGACCCATGCCAGCCCCCATTTCTACAACGGTGAACTCTTTCCCTCCAAGGATGCGCCACATCTCTTCAAGCTGCCTGCCTATCATTTCCCCAAAAACTGGTGTCAGGTTGGGACTTGTATAGTAATCCCCTGTTTTTCCGATTTTTTCTTTTGGAGAGGTGTAATAGCCAAGCTCTGGGTAATACAGTGCCATTTCCATGAAATCACGAAAAGAGATAGGGCCAATTTGCCGGATTTTTTCTATAATGATTTCGGATAGCGACATTATACTTGTATTTACTTGCCTGTGTAATAAATCCTGTATATCTTGCCTGCATTATCATCGCTCACAAAAAGCGAGCCGTCGTTTGCGACAATTATATCCACAGGTCTTCCCAGCACATTATTCCCTGAAAGCCATCCTGTCGCAAAATCCTTTACAGTAAAGTCATTCATGTTTATTTCCACGATCTTGTAACCTGTCGGCACTTTGCGGTTCCATGAACCATGATAAGCTACGAACAGGTTTCCCCGGTATTGCGCAGGAAAACTGTTGCCATAATAAAAAGCAAGACCAAGCGGTGCAGAATGCGCCTGGAGGTCTATGAGGGCTGGCGTTTCAAACGGCTCGGAGCACGGCGCCCTGACATAAACATTCTTGTCAAAATCAGTATCATGGAGATTCTTGCCATAGCATACCGGCCAGCCGTAATTATTTCCATCTTCGATAAGATTTATTTCATCAGGCGGCAGGTCATCGCCGAGGTAGTCGCGCCCGTTTTCAGTGGCGTACATTTTGCCTGTCAGGGAATCGAATACAAAACCCACGGCATTCCGCAAACCCCGCGCAAAAACCCGGCAGCCAGTCCCGTTAAGAGCGCATATTGATATTGCAGCCCTCTTTTCATCCTGTTCATAGCAGACATTGCAGGAAGATCCGATGCTCAGGTATAAGCTGTTATTATGGACTTTTAAAGTTCGCGTGAAATGACCGCCTGTCGGAAGGTTATCAATAAGAACTTCAAGCGTTCCCCTGTCGGCAAGCAAACTGTTGCTGCCGGGCTTTACTCTTATTACCCTGTTCTCCTCGGCGATATAAAACCAGCCGTCGTAGAAGTCTATTCCATGCGGATTGTTGAGTTTGTCTATAAAAGTTATGGTTTCATCGGCCTTATTATCGCCGTTCCTGTCAGGAAGCGCAACAACCCTTCCCTGGTTTGGTATGGTGACAAACAGGACGTTATCCTTAAGAAGCATCATCCTCGGGCCTGGATTTGTGCCCGGGTAGGAAACAAGGCTTCCACCCAGATTACTTGCAAAAACATCAATCTTAAACCCCGGCGGCAGGCTAATATTACCGAGGGAATCTGATTTGACAGACGGCTTGATACCAAACAGTAAAACCACTGCTATTAATATTGCAGCTATCGCGATCAACATTAATGCAATTTTCCGGTTCATATTTAATTCCAGGGCAGGCTGTAAGCAATCACAGCCACCGCAATACCTGCAATTACCGAATATGCGATAATCTGAATCGCCTTCCTGCGGTCTGCTGCCCGGAATTCCGCCTGATCGACCGTATCCGTATTGCCAATATCACCGAAATTAAAGATGCCGCGCATCCCGAAGTTAGCGCAAAAATGCATATGCGCCTGCAAGAAGCCGATAGCAGCCAATGCAGAAGGGATAAAAATAATAAGCCGCCATATCCGTGGGGTTCCAAGATATACCAATGAGCCGTAGAGGATAATCGTGATGACCAGCCCAACCCAGCCCGCAAGCTTTCTCATATTGATTTCACTTCTCCCGATATTGCATACCCCGGGTATGTACTGATTTTGTGCTTGCATATCAAACCCCAGATTTATAATTCCCGGCTGAATACAAATATTTTGCGCACAGCTTATCCATTTCAGTTTGTTCCAACGAAATAAGTCCTCTCTTTGCCAAATCTACAATATTCGGATTCGTGCGTATTCTTCTTGCACACTTTTTTCACAAATGATATTATGTTTATGTTCAGTGTATTTTTGATGAGAGGAGACAAGAACGAGACTTTTGTGTCGTTAGTAGAAAAATGAAAATTATAGAAGCAATAAGAACAATCCAGCAAAAAAGAATGGAGGAAAGACCAGTTTTGATGTTAAGAAGCGAGACTAAACATCAAGGAACGTCAATGGACAAACCGATAAAGATAGTTCATGTCCAAACAGTAATGCTGCAGGATGATTTATTTGCATTGAGAAAAAAAACATGCGAGTCATCTAATAAGGAAGCCATCTCAAAGGCGATTTACCATTATCTGAAATGCCAGGAAACTGATGAAGAGTCTTCATAATTTTTAAAAAATTTGCCCTGGTTATATAGCAAACACTCAAAGATCAGTTATTTGTTTAGTTTTAATTCAATTTGAAAAAACAGCTTTTCTTACGGCTTCGATGGTTGCATCAATTTCTATGGGTTTGGGGCACACCGAAAGAACATGCTCGGAATCCTTAAGCAGATGCCCTGTCGTCACACATGCCACACATTCATCCGGTTCAATAACCCCAAGCTCCACGAGTTTCCGAAGCCCAGCAATAGAGGATGCGCTTGCTGGCTCAACACCTATTCCTTCAAGATAAGCTAATTCATGCTGCGCCTTCACAATCTCCTCGTCAGAAACCGTTTCCGCCGTCCCGCCCGATTCTCTTATTGCGGTCAGCGCTTTTATGGCATTCACCGGGTTGCCGATGCGGATTGCTGTGGCTACGGTTTCAGGTTTGCTTTCAGGAGTTATCATCGCCGCATTACTTTTAATGGCTTTTACTATCGGGCTTGCGCCTTCGGCCTGTATGCCGGTCATTTTCGGAATGCTGTCAATGAGGCCAAGACGTTTTAGCTCCCTGAATCCTTTGTAAATCGCCGTGATATTGCCTGCATTCCCGACCGGAAGAATAAGCCTGTCAGGGGCCTTCCACCCAAGCTGGTCTGCAAT
>JAPMTY010000071.1 GCA_026552835.1 Candidatus Methanoperedens sp. | reverse complement strand
GCGACCGTGCAAAACTCAACCCGGAATTTTTTATTCGTGGGTGGAATTATTTTGCCTCCAGGCCCCTTCATGGGTCCTTTCATTGTGCCTGTAAAATCAGCTACAGTGCAGGTGTAGTCCCCCTGACCAAACATAATCTTATACGGATTGTTGACAAGATGGTTATCAGGAAATGTCTTAAAAAACTCCACACACTCATCATAATGTGCCTTTCGTCCTTTAGTTGGTTCGGGTTGACCTGGCCAGAATATAGCGGCATTCTCAGCATGACGTTTTTTGAACGTCTCCCAATCCTGGGAATTCCATGCATCATCCAGCGTTTTCATTAATTGCAGGTTATCTTGTTGTACCATAAATTTTTAACCTCCATTTAAATATTGGAGTCCTTGTCATATAAGACTTATGCAAATTGAAACTCTCTTATTTTTTCGGGCATTTATTTAATAAGCTCCATAACTTTATTCCCAATCCTTCGCACCATCCCGATAAAAGTGACTACCCATGCAAGTAAAGCCGCATATATAAAATACCCTGAAATCAGGTATAACGGTGCCAGTCCTGCAGCCTCTGCTAAAACGTATGTGCTCACCGTATACATGCCAAGCGGGAAAACAAGACTCCAGTTCCGCGGGTCATAACCAAGCGGGAACCCTTTGTAATGGCGCCATACGCTCAAAATCAACAGTAAGGGAATCCACCATGTTGCTGTAGCCCAGAAAAACAGGGTAAATCCTTTAAGGAAAGGAAGAATATCGTTCAGGAATGCCCAATCCAGAGATGCAAGGATAAGCCTCCCACCCGCCAGTGTAGTGATAGCGGCCGAGCCCATATCGACCCAGTACAGGGGTATGAATGATTCGGGAGTTAGTTTAAAGAATGTAAGCCTGTAAAAGACAAGAGTTATGATAATCAGATACAGCATGGAGCCGAGCAAATACAGAACAAGGGACAAAAATAACAAATTTTCCTTCCATACCAAAAACCCGGAAGCAACCAGTACGCCAAGAACCGACACAGACTGGGTTGCTACTACGGCACTAAACCAACCACCATGAATCCCGGTTTCCAGTGTGGGTTTTGACTCCCGTACAATAACAGCCGTAAAGAACGCGTATATCAGTATGAGCCAGAGAAATGTTCCGATAATCAGGAGCAAAAATGCAGTGGTGAAATCCTGTGAAATAAGCACGAACTGGTTCCCAAGAATGCACGTGCCTGCCACCAGTGTGAAAAATCCAGGCCCGTTGACGTGGGAAGTTAAATCTGTAATGAATCCGGGAAAATTCAAGTTCAGGCGAACCAGGGTGAGAAACCACAAAACCACATACGCCGCTATATTAATGGAAAAAAGTGCAGTGGACACTGAAACCATTCCCTGCAAATAAGATGCAATGGACACGATACCGGTTGCCATAACAAAAGCAAAATAACCCGGGTAAAGGCTGCTCGCCTCATTTTTTAAAATTTCTTTTAATCTCATTATCAAGTATTCACTTTTAATTTTGAACCATTATTATTCGCGTTTCTCTATAGGCATGTACCTGCATCCTTCAAGCCCGCAGTATCTTCCGATATACTCGGCGTCAGGGCGGTAGATGACGGCCTTTGGCTGCGCTTCTGCAAATTTTTCCTCGATAATATGAGCGCACCAGCCGGAGATTCTTGAAACGGCAAAAACAGGCGTAAAGAGGCCAGGGTCTATTCCCATAACGCAGTAAATGGAAGGACTGTAAAAATCCACATTCGGGTAGATTTCCTTTCCTTTGCGTTTTTTATATTCCGCTCTTGCTGCACTTTCAATTTTTCTGGATAACTCGAACCATTTTGTGTTTCCCGTCCTTTGTGCCAGTTTTTCCGAAATGCCGGAAAGTATCTTTGCGCGGGGGTCCCATGTCTTATAGACCGCATGCCCCATGCCCATTATCTTTTCTCCCGCATCCAATTTTGAATTTATCCATTTCCCAACCCTTTCAGGTTTATCAATATCAAAAAGCATTTTCATGACCGCGGTATTGGCGCCGCCGTGAAGTTCGCCTGAAAGCGCAGCCAGCGCCGCGCCCGTGCATGCATACATATGGGCGCGTGTCGATGCCACCACCCTTGCTGCGAAAGTTGAGGCATTAAAAGAGTGTTCTGCATGAAGTACAAGACAGGTATCAAAATCTTTTGCGGTCTCTGCGTCAGGTTTTTCCCCATTCAGCATATACAGGAAGTTTGCAGCCGCCCCGAGTGTTTCATCCGGTTTTATTATCTCAAGGTTCTTCCTTATCCTGTCCCAGTATGCAACAATAGTCGGCATTTTGGCGATGAGTTTGATTGAGGTTTTTATCTGCGCTCCTTTCGTGTTTCCCATCTCATCAAAATCCGCAAGCATTGGTATCACGGATTGGAGAACATCCATCGGATGGGCTGTCTTTTTCCTCTTTTTAAGATGCCTGATAATACCCACAGGAATATGCCTTTCGGAAGCAAGAGTTTCCTTAAATATTTCCAATTCTTTCCTTGTGGGAAGGGTCTCATATAACATCAGATAGACTGTTTCTTCGTAAGTTGAATTTTCGGCAAGTGTCTCGATTTCGTATCCGCGGTAAATTAATCTGCCTTTTTCCCCGTCCACCGCGCTTATTTTTGTATCAGCGACCGGGACGCCTCTTAGTCCGATATCTTTGGTTTCAGGCATTACTTAACCCCACTTTTAAGTAGGGCTCGGCGGGTAATAAGTTTTTTGGAGAGAAATGATAGGAAGCGAAATAATGGAGGTTTTCAAACGTTTAAATATAGAGGGATTGACTATAGTGATGATAACGCATGACATGAAGATGCAGGATATGCGGGAAGAGTTGTGAAAATGCTTGATGGAAAAATAACAGGTTGAACTTAATGAAAACGTTAGATATTTTCACATTATCCCTGAGCCACGTCAAGAAAAGCAAGATGCGAAGCTGGCTCACTATAATAGGCATAGTAATTGGAGTAGCAGCGGTCGTGGCTATAATTTCCATAGGTCAGGGTATGCAGGAAAGTGTACAGGCTAACCTTGGAGGTCTTGGTGCTGATTTGATAATGGTAACTCCGGGTTTTTCGCGTGCTTCTAATGGTTTTGGGGGTATAGGGGAGGCTTCAGCTTCTATCAATCTCACGGACAGGGACGCGAACGTAATCAAGCAGATATCAGGCGTATTGTATGTAAACGGTATGGTTGCGGGCAGTTCGGATATAAGACTGGGTACAGAGAAGACATCCGTGTCCGTAAGCGGCGTCGATACGGGGGTCTGGCGGTCCATGGTCACAACGAAGCTTGAAGCAGGCAGGTATCTTCAGCAAGGCGATTCAAACGCTGTGGT
>JAPMTY010000070.1 GCA_026552835.1 Candidatus Methanoperedens sp. | reverse complement strand
TTTTCAGTGGAAGCGATTTATGTGGATTCATTTGTTACCAGATTATTCTGTTTTTTGTTGTGAAAAATTATTAAATCACTGGATTTTAGGATTGTGCCTTCTATCAGTTTCATTATTATTTTTTATTTTGTATTCAATTCCGTTCAATACCTTAATATATATTGTTTGTTGTGTCATCTTTTTTCACTGTGTTGCGCGGATGACGCAGGTGCACGCGGATCCGTGTAAATCCGCGCAATCCGTGTCATCCGTGTTCCCTTCGTTTTGATGGATACCATTTCATCACCCCAAACAACCAAGCCCAGAATCCAGCCTATTCCATATCATGCTGTGACATCTGCGCCTCCATTTGTGAAATCATCTCCGAGGGATAAAATTAAGAGGATAAACCGACTATCTTAAATCATATGGACATGAAGAAAGCGGGATTTTCCACACGAGCCATCCATTCCGGGGAAAGACAAGAAGAAACAGGAGCCGTCACAACCCCTATTTACCAGACCGCACCTTTTAAATTCAAGAGTGCAGCGCACGGGGCAGACCTGATGGGCGGGCGCGGGAAGGGATATGTTTATTCAAGGGGGCTTAACCCAACAACAGAAGTGCTTGAAGAAAAAATGGCAGACCTTGAAGGCGGTGAATCGGCTCTTGCGCAAACAACAGGTATGGCTGCCATATCAGCAGCGATCTTTACATCAGTGAAGGGAGGCGACCATGTGATCGCCGATGAAGTGATATATGGAAGCACTTATGATCTTTTCGTTGAACTTAAAAATTTTGGCGTTGAGGTAACCTTCGTGGATAGTTCAAATGTAAATAATGTAGAAGAAGCATTTTGCCCCAACACAAAACTTGTTTTTTTTGAAACCCCCGCAAATCCTACGATGAAACTTACTGACATCAAAGCCGTTTGCGATATCGCCCATGAAAAAGGCGCTTCAGTGATGGTAGATAATACATTCATGACGCCATATTTCCAGAAACCAATTCATCTTGGTGCTGATGTGGTGGTGCATAGCGCAACGAAATACTTGAACGGGCATGGCGATACGCTTGGGGGAATAATTGTCGGTTCTTCCGATTATATTAAAAAAGCGAGACACACGGCAAAGAACATGGGCGGCTCGATTACTCCATTCTCGTCCTGGCTTATCATCCGGGGAATGAAGACACTTCCTATCCGTATGGACAGGCATAACCAGAATGCAATGGCGGTGGCAAATTTCCTGCATGGTCATGAAAAAATCAAAGAGGTCATGTATCCGGGACTCCGCGATCATCCTCAGTATAAACTTGCCAGGGAGCAGATGAGCGGGGCGGGCGGCATGATCGCATTCACACTTTTTGATCCTGCCGATGTACGTGTATTCCTCGATTCCCTGAACCTTTGTACACTGGCGGTCAGCCTTGGTGAGACATGCACATTGATCCAGCATCCTGCGACCATGACGCATGGAGTTGTTCCACGGGATGACAGGTTAAGATACGGAATCACTGATGAACTTGTCAGGCTTTCAGTCGGTCTTGAAGATGCGTGTGATATTATTGATGATATTGAGCAGGCGCTGGGCGGGATTTAGGGATAAAATTTATACTCTCCAGAACACTTCTATCCAGACGCACATCTATCCTGTTAAATTTATTTAACTTCTATCAAAAATCTCTTCTTGCTCAGAGGGATCATTTCCACCTTGCTTTTCTCATCTATCTCCAGATACTTTGCAAGGTCGGAGGGAATCCTGATTACAAGAGATCTGGCGCTTTTACTGATAGATCGAATGAATCTGAAAGCATGGGTTTTGATGTCTTCGGTTCTCTGTTCCAGAATATCTGCCTGCTCTTCCGTAAAAGTGACATGACCTGAGGGGCATTGCATAGCTCTGACATTATCAAGGATTATGCCTTCTTCAAATTCATACTCTTTTAGCTCGATTTCTTTCATCTCTTTTTCACATTTACCGCAAATTAAAGTCATATTTGCCTCGATTTTCTTTTCACTTCATAAACTGTCATTATTAGAATGTCATTTTTGTCATAAGTCCAACCGACCATTATTTTTCGTGGATAGCTTTCCTTTGACTCGAAGGAATGAGTATATTCAGTTCCCCTACCAATTTCGTCCTTTTTTGTAAATTCAAGTTCACCTTTTTCGATCGCATCATGTATTTCTTCTTCGCTTATTCCTCTGGATAACATCCGTTTTCGGGCATGATCGGTATATATGTACATTCATCTTCAATTCATCTATATGTAAGATGACGGATATAACAATTATCGTCAAAAAACAGGATAAAATGTTAAGATGATGAATTGATGAATCACTGATGAGCCTGGCAGGCTTTCGGTTGGTCTTGAGGGCGCGTGTGATATTATAGCTGATATTGAGCATGCGTTGGGCAGGATTTAGGATATTATAATTTTGCATTGCTCAGTTGCCGCCCTTCATGATATCGAAGTTAAACATAATAACAAATTTCAACTGTAATATCATCAAAATGTTGATATATAACCCTTCTTATATTCCTTAACTTCTCCTGTCATTGCATCTAAAATAAATAATGCTGTGGTAGGCATTTCTATAGCATCAGTCTTCTCTTTGAACTCCACATTTACCTTCCAAACATCCCCGTCTTGTTTGGCGTTGTTAATTGAAAAAGCTTCAATATTCAGCGACATTTGTAAATGTTCTTTGATTTTGTTCTTCATTTCTGCAAAGCTCAATTTTTCTATTTTCATATTGGCCCCATCATATATCTTATGTTACATCGATGAACTTAAACCTTTCATTTCTTATACAGTCAAGCTTCAAAAATCCAAATCCGCGCGTATCCGCGCAATCTGCGTCATCCGCGTTCCCTTCGTCTGGATGAATACTATTTCTTTAACCCATACAACCACACTCAAAATCCAACTTCATCAGTATGAGCAAGTATAATATTTCAATAAGCATATAATGCAATTGCATGAATCTTCGATTAGTCCTCATCCTGCTGATTATTCTGACAACCTGCGCCCATGAACAGGAAACAACAAGCGGGCAACCGATAAACAATGGACAAATAATTGAAGAACAGATACTGCTCAATGGTTACGTGGATATTTCAGGGAATGTACTCCTGACAGGCTATGCCACTCCTGACTCCCTGGATTATATGCCATTTTTAAACGGCATGAATTACTCATTTGATAACAATAGTAATCAGCTCTATGTTGTTACAGACAACCTGACCTCAAAAAAAGCAGACACATGGAGCCTGAACTTCTCATTAGATGGTTATTATTCTGATTATTCCGTGACTTTTTATCTGCCACCAGGTTCGCAGATAACGAAGTTTGATATCCAACCGCAGCTGAATTACCAGTTCCAGGTCAAACAGGATTCACTGATCTTATCTGTGCATGGATACAGGATAATTTCCCCCTGGATCAAGGTTGATTATAAACTGCCGCCAACCGATGTCCAAGCACAATCTAATAATCAAATTACATTAGCAGCCTCCATATTGTTAATTCTTTTGATTGCCGCTGGAGCTTCTTTTGCTTTTTACAGGTACAAGATACGCAAAAAAAGCGATATTAAAGAGAAGGAGTCCAAAGACCAGGAAATAGAGACAATACCTGAAACAACGACATTACCTGAAATAGAAACGATAGCTGTAACAAAAAATATCCGTATCACCGGCGAGATGCAAAAAGTCATAGATACTCTTTCTGAAAAAGAAAAAGCGATAATACTCTTACTTCTAAGAAACGGCGGCTCTGCAACCCAGGCTGATATCCGGTATCAGGTCGAAATTCCAAAATCGTCGCTTACAGGTATAATAAATGCTTTAAACAGGAAAAATATCATAAAAAAGCGGGAATACGGAAGGACGAACATTATCGAACTTTCAGAGTGGTTTTTATCCGAAAATAAGGTTCAATAAAGCTTATTTTAGATCAATGTTCGGGATCGAAATTAAATATCGTTCAGTCCAAGTGGGTACCCAGTGAATAGTATGAAATTGATCACAAAGAATACAATATTATTAGCAGCCGTTGTGCTTATCGCCGCCGTTGCGGCAGTGATAGTAGTTGCCCCACCTTCGGGTATGGGAAAGGAGAAGGATATCGGACATGCAAAAAGTTTTATTGAGCCAATATTTATAGGTCATGGGTTTGCATTTGTGGGAGATACTTATCATATTCTGGATGTCACCGCTCACAAATCAAAAGATGCTTCACCAGGTTTTATCCAATCTCTTCTCTGGAAGAATAAAAGCCATGAAGAGATAAGCAGCGAAATAACTAATGAGAACATATCAACCAGTGCTAAGGGGAACATCAGATTTGCAGGCCAGGAATATGCCCTGAATATTACAAGCTATGATAACAAGTCTCTCACCGGAGATATACTGACACAACCTCAGCGCGGAGCGGACCGGACGAGCTTCATACCAACCACAGTGGGAAACATCACGCTTTCGATATCAAGTTATGAAGGCGATCTACTCTCAAATGGCACCCTGAAAATGAACGGCACAGAATACAAAGTCCTGCTGACCTCTCCAATGGCGCTTAAGAGATAGTAAGAGTGAATAAGGAGACAGAGTAGATGAATCGAAGAACAATAATTATATCACTTATATTAATTGTTGTGCTGCTCGCAGGAGTCACGGAGTCTTCTGCACGATCAAAGTATTTTCATAGCCTGATCACAGTATATGGAGATGGTTCATGCGGCACCTGCCATGTTAGTGCTTCAGGAGGTGGACCGCGCAACTCTTATGGAACACTTTTTGAAAACCAGGCAAATCATGCTACTGATCCCGCAGCAGCCCTTACAGCGATAGGACCGCCGCCCACAGCATCCCCGACCTTTAATCCAACTGCCACATCGACCACGGAACAGGCAGCGAGCTTAACAGAAACCCCCGTTCAGACAGCATCTTCGCCAATCGCAACAGAAACTCCAACTATAACAGAGGCCCCGGTTATTGGGACAACCACAGTGACTCCGGCAGCTGCGGGGTTTGGAATTGGGGTCTCCATGGTCGGATTATTTGTGAGCGCTCTCCTCGTAAGGAGGAACAATAAATGAGTTTGAGTTGTGAAATATAACTACTAACATATAAAAAGGAGCAAAAAAATGAACATGAAAAAAGCAGTCATAATACTCTTATTAACTTCAATAATTCTTGCAGGAATACCGGAGTCTTTTGCACGTCCCGAGTATCTTACAAATCTCACTGCAGTGTATGGCAGTGGTTCATGCGGAACCTGCCATGTTACGAATTCCGGCAGTGGCATGCGTGACTTTAATGGGACGATACCGGCCAATGGAACTTACAGGGGGCGTAACAGGACGCAATCGCCCAACCCTAATGGAACGTATGCTGGCCGCAATCCCAATAGAACAATCGCAAATCGGCCCTCAAACAGGACATTAAACTCTTATGGAACTTTATTTGAGAACCAGCCTGACCACGCTACTGATCCCAAGGCAGCTCTTATGGCTATAGGGCAACCACCTCTGGCAACGGCAACCCCGGATGTTACATCAGCCGTGACGGCCACTGGGACTAAAGCGGCACCCGGGTTCGATCTGGTTGTATTTGTTTTCGGAACATCTGCAGGGATACTTCTTGCAAGGCGGCATAAAAAATAATGGAAACTATAATGAAACTTCAGGATGTCTGGAAAATATATAAGATGGGAGCAGTGGAAGTGCCCGCCCTGCGAGGAGTAAGCGTTGAAATAATGAAAGGCGACTTTGTGGCGATCATCGGTGCTTCGGGAAGCGGCAAGTCCACAATGATGAACCTGATAGGCTGCCTGGATATTCCTTCCAGGGGCAGCATCCACCTCAAATCGAAAGATATCAGTACATTAAGCGAATCAGACCTGGCGTCATTCAGAGGCAGGACAATAGGTTTTATTTTCCAGCAATATAACCTGATCCAGTCAATGTCCGCTTTTGAAAACGTGAAGCTTCCATTGGATTTCCTGGAATATGACGAAAGAAAAGCATCGGCCAGGGCCAGGGAAATTCTGGAATTAGTAGGATTAGGTGATAAAATGCATCATCGTCCGGCACAGCTTTCAGGAGGTCAGCAGCAAAGAGTTTCTATAGCAAGAAGCCTGGCAAGCAATCCTGAGATAATCCTCGCTGATGAACCCACAGGAGCTCTTGACAGTGTTACAGGAAAAGACGTTCTGAAAATGCTTAAAAAATTATGGACAGAACAGGGAATAACAATCATCATGGTCACTCACGACCTTAACCTGGCAAAAAATGCCCACACAACAATTGAACTTAAAGATGGACAAGTAATGAAAATATCTGAAAATAACGAGGTAAATTAGAAATGAATAAATTAACGATACCATTTTGCATAATATTGGTATTTATGGCTTTTATCCCTTCAGTAAGTGCTGATTTAGCAGGGTCGTCACAATTATCAGTAAGTCTTGTAAACTATGACCCGAATCCTGCTACCGCAGGAAATACTTTAGATGTCAGCATAGGTATCACGAATGCCGGCAGTATATCTACCAACGATCTTATCCTGGAAGTTATGCCAGTATATCCATTTGACCTGGTACAGGGTGAAAACGCCGTTCAGGATGTAGGTATAGTCCAGGGATATCAACCGGATTCTAATGCAAATTTAAAAATCGTAAAGTACAGAATGCAAATAAACAGGGATACACCTGAAGGAACTTACGAACTCAAGCTTAAGTATTATGAAAAGGGTTCAACTTCTGCGTCCCTGACGAGCGTGTATATTGATGTGAAGAACAAAGTAAATGCTGAAGTGATACAGATCGATAAGAGCACAATTGTTCCGGGCCAACAGAGCAGCCTGAAATTCACCATAAATAATATGGGAAATGCGCCTCTTCGGGATCTAACGTTCTACTGGGAGAATACGGATAACATAGTTCTTCCTGTAGGAAGCGACAATACCAAGTATATTAAGTACATCGATATAGGCAATAGCTCAAATCTTGAATACCAGGTGATCGCTGATACAAACGCACAGCCTGGATTATATAAACTCAATTTACACCTTAGTTATCAGGATTCATTGTCAAACCAGACGAAAACAATAAACACAATTGCCGGAATTTATGTTGGCGGTGGAACAGATTTTGATGTTGCATTCTCGGATAACTCAAACGGCCAGATGTCTTTTAGCGTTGCCAATATAGGAAGCAATCCTGCAAACTCGGTATCGGTGATGATCCCTGAACAACCAAGCTGGAGCGTAAGCGGTTCGAATTCAGTTATCATAGGTAATTTGAACAAAGGAGACTACACTGTTGCAAGCTTTAAATTACAGTCTGCAATAAGCAATATGACCTTCCAGAATAGAGCCGGACGAAACAACAGTTCCAATGCACAGGGACGTTCTTTTCAAAGAACAACGAATAGCTCACCTGATACACTATTCATGCAAATCGCCTATACTGATACTATGGGAGTAAGGACAGTTGTAGAAAAACAAATCAACCTGGGTTCTCAAAACAGTGCCTCTGCAGCCGGGCAAACAGCTTTCCAGGGACGAAGAGGAGGAGCCGCACAAACAGATAGTGTAATTCCCACTTACACATGGTATGTCTTAGGAATAGGTGTGGTTTTCGTCGGATTCGTAGTCCAAAGAAAATATACTAGTCGAAAATTGCTCGATCCTGACTTCAAGTTAAAGGATATTTTCAAGAGCCAGAAGAAATAATCCTCCTCTACAGGTTAAAATGAAGCTGAATAAATGTTCCAAACATGCATTCAATATGGTGCTGCATAGCAAGCTGCGGAGCTGGCTTACAATAACAGGCATTGTTATCGGTGTTGCTGCGGTTATTGCAATAGTATCAATAGGCGATGGAATGCAGCAAACGCTGAATGCACAATTGAACGCTCTTGGCGGAGATATTGTGACGATCTCTCCTGGCTTTGAACGCGGGGGAGGTGGAGGATTTTCCAGGGGGGGCGGAGGCGGTGGAGCTCAGGCAACGACCAACCAAATAGTACTGGCCGGGACTGATCTCCAGGCATTGAAGAGTATTCCTGATATTTTGCTGATCGACAAAAATATCAGGGAGAGCGTGAACATATCCTATCTTGGTAAAACAGGCAAAGTATCCGTAACAGGCGTTGACCAGACTGTCTGGTCTAAAATTACTACAACTACAATAAAAACAGGCAGGATGCTTGATTCTGCCGATCAGAATGTAATCGTTATCGGGGGAAATCTCGCATCCTCTTATTTTACCCAGCCTGTGGGAATAAATAAAATGGTCACTTTGAATGGTGGCGCATTCCGGGTCGTTGGAATTCTTGATGACCAGTCTACCAGTGTCTATATGCCAATCCAGATGGCATACCAGTTGATGCCGGATAAGACAGTTGGTATTTATGATACATTTGTGGTAAAGATCAGGGACCAGAATCAGTTAGATACAGCGATCGCAGAAATCCAGGACAAACTTATGATCGCAAGACATGTTACCCAGAATAAAATGGATTTTTCAGTTAATTCAAGGAAGGAAATGCAGCAGGCAAGAGCAGCTACGATGAATTCAATGAGTACATTTCTCCTGGCGATTGCAGCGGTTTCCCTGATCGTAGGTTCCATAGGGATAGCAAATACCATGTTCACTTCTGTTCTTGAGAAAACTAAGGAGATTGGAATAATGAAAGCCATCGGGGCGCGCAACCAGGATATTTTGCTTATATTCCTGTTTAATGCCGCATTTATAGGACTTGTCGGGGGGATCCTTGGCATAATCCTGGGTACAATGCTTTCCGGCTTCATGCCTTCTCTTATGGGTGGTCTTCCCATGGGAAGAAGTGGCATAGCAATAGTCACATTTAATTCGATAGCCATGGCATTATCAGTATCGGTTAGTGTTGGAATACTGGCAGGGATAATTCCTGCGTACCAGGCATCAAAGCTGCGGCCGGTGGACGCTTTGAGGTATGAATAATGTTCTAAAATGGTGAACAGATAAATATAAAAGGTTAAAAAGGAGTAAAATGATTTAGAATTAATATGCAAGTAGACTTCATAACGGTATTTTTCAAGAGGAGAGTAGGGTACCTCCTGTTTTAGAAAACGTAAGTAAAGAAGTTTTATGAAAAAAATGATACATTGAATGAATTTCAGGTTGATTTAAATCAATTCATATGCAACAAAGTGATATAATGCAGGAACGATCCAAAAAAATCATATTAATGTTAATTATTATCGCTCTGTATCTTGGTATTTACAGATTGGTGCAAATAATGAATCCAGTCGGTATTAATCTTGAAACAGGATTAGACAAAGACATTCCATTAATTCCGGAATTTGCTGTGGTTTATTTGTTGTATATTCCTATGATAATTTTTGTTTTTGCATTTTACTGGAATGACTATAAAACATATCGTTCAATGTCGCTTATGCTGATAGCAGTCATATCGACAGCGATAGTGATTTATTCTGCATTCCAAACCGAAGTCTTCAGGCCAATTATTGCATCCACGGATTTTTCCACACGGTTGACGAATACAATTTATAAATACGATATGCCCAATAACACTTTTCCATCTTTGCATGTTGCGCTTACTTCGACAATTTCAGCCTTTGTTTATGAAAAGGACACAAAAGTTGGAATAGTTTTAATACCCATAACTTTTTTGATAATCCTGTCAACAATGTTTATTAAACAACATGTCTTTCTTGATATAATCGGGGGACTTATGCTGGCATTTATTATTTTTAAAAATAAAAATATATTTGATGGCACGGAGATTTAATGTCTGAAATATTAGTAAGCCCTTTATCTTGGGGTTTGGGTCATGCCACCAGGGATATTCCAATTATCCGGGAACTTATGGATCATGGTCATGAGGTGACGATCGCTACAAGCCTTGGTGCCTTTCATTTATTGAAAAAAGAATGTCCTGATTGTGAGTTCATCTATTTTGAGGATTATCCTGCTCCCTATAGTTCAACAAAATATTTTTTACCAAAATTTATAGCAAATATCCCGGTTATGGCAAAAGCGGTCTCGCAAGAAAAGAAAATGATCGACAAACTCATTTCAAAAAACAATTATGATGCTATAATAAGTGATAACCGCCTTGGCGTTTATTCAAAAAAGATCCCTTCTTTCTTTATTTCCCACCAGCTTAGCTATAGCTTTCCCTCTTACATCAGGCATGCCGAGATTTTATCCCAGTATGTCAATGAATATTTCCACAAAAAATTTGATCGTATAATTATCCCGTCCAACAGCCCTGATGACAGCGGTAATTGTCTTAGCGGGAAATTGTGCAGATCGGCCCGCAAAACTACGAATATGAAGGCTTACTATGCAGGAATTCTTTCAAGTGTCCAAAAATTGGACGTACCTGAAGACCTCGACTTTCTCATAACCATTTCCGGTCCGGAACCACAACGCACCATACTGGAAAAGATTGTTTTAAAGCAAGTGCAGGAGCTTCCAGGTGAAAAAATGGTTCTTCTGGGGCGACCCCAGGTTAATTTCGAAAAAAAGCTTGACAGCCGGACTACCGTAAAATCATATGCGACTGAGGAAGAAAAGGCCTTACTAATGAATCGTGCGAAATTCATAATAAGCAGGTCTGGCTATACCACAATGATGGATATAGCAGAACTTGGAAAAAAACATGGTGTTTTTATTCCCACACCGGGCCAGACTGAACAGGAGTACCTGTCACAATATTACCATGAGCAAAAGTGGTTTTATTCAAATAGCCAGTACAGGCTGAATCTTATTAAGGATATTGAAAATGCAGAAGGATACAATGGCTTTCCTGAAATGCCGAAAACCGAAGAAAATATGAAAAGATTGTATGAGGAAGTGTTTGCAGGGTATTTAGATTGAACGTGGTTTATGATGATAAGTTCAGGGCTTTAGATAGTTTTGACATTTGATCGGAAACAGGACTGGCAGCATCGATACAATTCTCGCTACTGCTGTCAATTCGCAGAATCGTTTTGTGATGGAGCTTGTTATCACTGGGAAAAAGAGATCACAAGTGTATAGGGCCGGGGTTCACTGATGGTAACAATTTTTGTACCATTATTTTCCAAGCTTATTTTCGACCCATTCAACAAGCCGCTGGGTATCTTTTAGCATTTCTTGTGCTTCAGTTTGCTTGATCAGCCTGTCTTCATATTCAGCGGCATTCTTCAATGATATTATCCTTCTTGCTTGTTTCAGCTTTGATTCAATTTCAGATCTTTCAAAAGGGAGACTACCCAGAAGCTCTACTGCCTGCATATGATCCACTCCACCATGGCGTAGCTGTAGAAATTTAGCACAAATAGCATCGCACGCACTAATGACAGCATGGATTGATAGGACTGCTGCTGAGTTCCAATTCTCCTTTTCAACCTCCATTAAGGCGCCTTTTAGAAAATCTCTGGTTTTGATGAGATATATTTTGTCTGAACCTATCCTTGCAGGTTTGGTGGCTATACCCCTTACCATTCAAAGCCCTCTCGCTTGAAAATGATCTCACCGTTTTTTATTTCCCTGAAAATTGTTCTGGTTTTCAAGTCTTGAAGTTCGTCCTCGTTCTTTATCATCAGTGATACAGGATTGCCGAATTTATTTTGAGATATATTTGTCAGATATGTCAATTTATCCTCTAATTTTGACTTTTCACCTTTGCAGACTATAAATACATCTACATCGCTGTCCGCTCTTTCCATACCTTTTACGATACTACCAAAAAGAACCGCAAGGGCTATTTGAGGCAGGCTTTTGACTGATTCTTCAATCATTTTCTTAAGTTCTACGAGAACATTTCTCTCAGCCTCAAAATTGCTTTGGATGAGCTGATAAAGCATATGTTCTTTATTCAGTGAATATAGATTTGCTTTACCGATTCGCTTTCTCTCGAGCAATCCATTTTCCATGAAAGATTTTACGTTCCTATGGACGCTTGCCTGAGGTATTCCCGCTATCCTCTCAAGTTCACTTTCTGTGAATCCCTTTTCAGGATATGTGAAGAATGCCCTTTGCAGTCTCACCTTTGTCTTATTGCCAAACATTTCATCCAGGATATTGTGGAATTTCATAATCATCTATTCATTTTTGAATCAATTTATTCATTTTTGAATTGATAAAGGTTTTGTATTCGAGACTATTTGCATTTTCGCACATGTTCCTTGCAGATTCTTTGGAGAAGGTGAGGGCGAGGAAGCCCACAAGAATATCAAAAAATTCCTGGAAGTTGTATACAATAAAAAACGGGTTCATTCATTGGGCATAACACACCGGAAAAATTTGAAAAGTTGACAGAAGGTTTAAATGGCAAACATTCTTAACTGGTTGTACACTAAATGGGATTCATTCCAAAGTGTTGAAGTTGCAGTAGGTGCTAAGGTATGAGCCGGTTCAAAACCATGAGAAAAAGCGAAATAATCATTTTAGTAATAATCATTCTATCATTCGCCATTGGTATCTATTATTATCCCCAGATGCCGGAAAAAGTGGCATCTCACTGGAACACCCAGGGACAGGTTAATGGATATACGTCAAAGTTCTGGGGATTATTTCTTATGCCGGTTATTTCAACTGGAATGTTATTGCTCTTTATCTTAATACCCAGGATAGACCCGTTAAAATCCAATATCCAGGAATTCAGGAAATATTTTGATGGATTTGTCGTCCTGATAATTGGTTTCCTGTTTTATCTGCATCTGCTGACAATTTTCTGGAACTTGGGATATACGTTCAATATGATCACTTTTTTATCTCCTGCCCTGGCTATACTATTTTATTATACCGGGATCCTGATCGAAAATGCAAAAAGGAACTGGTTTATCGGGATAAGAACACCCTGGACGATGAGCAGCGATAACGTTTGGGATAAAACTCATAAACTTGGCGGTAAGTTGTTCAAGATCGCCGGTGTTTTTAGTATTTTGGCAATATTTTTTGACAGCATTGCAATATTTATTATCGTTGTTCCGGTGATTATCGTCGCTATTTATACCGTTGTATATTCGTATTTTGAATACCAGAAAGAGAATTCATCGATGTAATCGATTGTCATCAATTTTTATTCTCTTTCCCTCTAATATTGATGCAATAATTGCAGGCACTGTGATTATAGTCTATTTTTGTGCAATTATCAGAGGTGAAGGGCCTGGCGCTTCAATGGTGGACATATCCTTAAAACCTGCTTCTGTAAGCCAGTTGTTGTATTCTGCCATTGTGAAAGTGTTGCCTTCGGTTGAATTGACAAGCATGTTCACAGCAAACAGGAGTGGAAAAACCGCAGTTTTTCGTTCATCATCAGGAATCATATCTGCTATTAGGAGCGTCCCATTTTTTTTCAGGGATTTGTGGCACCTTGAAAATAATTCCCTGGTTTTTTCTGCTCCTTCTGTATGGCATATATGTCCGAGAATTATGAGGTCATAACGTTCTTTTCCAAAATTCACTTCCCGAAGATCACCTGGAAGATAGCTAAATTGCCCGTTCAGATTGAATTTATCCACGAATTTTTTGGTTACATCTAGTACGTCCGGCCAGTCCTGTACTGTGACTTTTGTATTCGGATCACGCTCGGCAAAAGCTATGCTCCATGCGCCAGAACCGGCAGCTACATCAAGGATATGTATGTTCTTCCATGTTTTTCCGGCGCCGAGTCTTTCGGCTGCGAATCTTGCTGCCGGATAGCTCATTGGAAATAGCTGTGTTACTAATTTCTGGAAAAACTCAACTCCATTTTTGTTTTCAAGGGCCTTGCAAGGTTTTCCTGTCCTGACAACTTCTGTCAGTTTTCCCCATGGTTCCCAGATACCGTCTATATGCTGGACAAAGTCACCATAGTAGGCAGGCTGGCCTTTTACCAGGAACTTTTCTGCAAGAGGTGTAAGATTATATTTATGATCGGATTTTGTGAGAAAATCAAGGCCAACGAGGCTATTCAGGAGTATCTCCATTCCGCGATGACTTGATTTTGAACATTTTGCAATATCTTCTGATGTCTGGTTGCCCCTGGCTATATGAGTAAAGACTTCAAGGTCAACACCAGTTGCAAGTACCCGGGAAGGGGCAAAAGCAAAGGTAGTTTCCATTATTTTTTCAGGGGATAATTCCTGGCTGCTCGTTTTTTTCATAAATGTCCTCCCTGATCAATCGCGACACAAGGTTTTTAACAAATTATACGCAGTTAGATATGCTCCAATAGCTATCACAATTCCAAAAACCATTGTGAGGATCATATAAGGTCCGACTGCTGCATCGATCAGTTCACCTTTTCCCGCTATTGAAAGAGATGACCAGATGTATCCGGCTATTAGCATTAATATGAACATCACCGCGATCCCGACATTAAGGAGCCAGAAACCAGCGTTCCCGAGTTTTTCACTATACAGGTTTTTATCTTTCAGATGAAGATGGATCCCTCCGATTAGTGCCATGCTTACCCATCCAAGCAGGTTGATATGTGCATGCGCTCCGGCGAATAATGGTGACTGAAGCGCAAAATCATGAACAGGTTTTACAGTCAATAATGCTCCCATTGTCACACCAACAATGAAGTAGATTAAAGATGTTTTTAAATATCTAATACCTAAAGTCATTTTCTTACCTCGTTTTTTACAATAAATCATTGTAATGCCACTCATTAAGTCACAATATCAATGATTAATAATTTTCAATGGAAAGAAAGGATATAAAGTTATTGGGCGGAATGATTTCGACGTTTCAGTCCAGAGTGCCGAAAAGATTCTAATTGCTCTGCATATCTCCTTTTCCCCGCATGGCTGATGCAATAATTGCCGGCACGGTGATTATCGAAGACAAGATAAAAGCTGCGGTTATCCCGCCGGTAAAAGCCTCCTGAACAGCCACGGGCATATTAGTTCCGCCTACGACAAACATATTCATCATCTCATTAATAGAGATCGTTCCCATAATCAGGGGGAATGCTATTCCCATGCTCAGAACCATGCCGGCGCTGTTAAAAAATGCCCGCATGGATGAGGCGACACCTCGCCGCTGCGGGGATACTGATGACATGATGGCGCTGGTGTTTGGAGCCTGGAACAACCCTGAACCAAAACTGTTGACGAACATCCATACGGCAAGTATCCAGTAAGGCGTATTGTAATGCATTGTCGCAAGACCAAGCAGACCAACGAGAGAAATGATTAATCCGACTGTGCTGATTATCCTTGAGCCATATTTATCAGAGAGTACCCCGCCTATCGGGCCTGTTATGGCAAGCCCGATGGCAAGGGGGGTGATGAGTATGCTTGCCATAAGCGGGTCATAGCCTCTTGGTCCCTGGAAGAAAAGGATCAGGAGCATCATTACAGCTCCCCGGGCGATGGAATTTAAAAGGTTACTAAGCTGCCCGTAAGAGAAAATTTTTATTTTGAAAAGGCTTAAATCCATCAGCGGATAAACCGTTCTCTTTTCAACGTACAGGAAGGCGGCAAAACTCACGATCGCGATAACAAGGCAGAGAAGCATCGGGGCTGATGTCAAACCAAGGATAAATCCTGCTGTGAGATAGATTATAGTCGTGAGGAAAGCAATCGTAAATAAGACCATCCCTTTCAGGTCGAATGTTTCTCCTTTTGGCAGTACTGCAACATCTTTTAGTTTGAGATGCGCCCATATTGTGACAACAATACCTATCGGGACATTAAAAAAGAAGTTCAGCCGCCAGTCTATCAATGTCAGAAAACCACCCAGTACCGGACCCACAACAAATGCTGCTGCCATTACCATGCTGAGAATTCCCATAGCTTTTCCAAGTTCATTCCGTTTGAAGGCATCGGTTACTATTATGGTGCCGTTAGCCACGAGCATCGACCCTCCCACAGCCTGCAATACCCGAAAAGCGATAAGCCAATTTATGTCAGGTGCTAAACCGCAAAGCAATGAACCGACCGTGAACACAGCCAGCCCGTAAACGTATAATTTCTTTCGCCCGTAGATATCTGCAAGCCTGCCCCACGCCGGTGCTAGTATTGTGAGGATAAGGGTATAACTTATCAATACCCACATTATCCCGAAAAGGTCTGTTTTCAGTTTCACCATCATTGTTGGAAGAGCGATTATCAGGGTGCTGGCATTAAGAATCCCGACAAGCATTCCAAGAGAAGCTACGGTGAGGGCTGTCCATTTATAACCATCCGGAGTATTATTTTGTTCAATGTTTTCAACCATAGTAATTTCCTTAATAAAAAACCGCAAACCGCACTACTGAATCCAGAATATTACCGGCTCGCGTTTTTCAGGTGTCTGAGGCATTGTCCCTGGATATCCGAAGATAAGCGGTGCTACGATTTTGTAATCCTGGGGTATCTTGAGTTCTGCCATGAGTTCTTCGCTTTGCTGGATAACGGCAGCTCCGCCTATCCAGCAGCTTCCAATTCCAAGGGAGTTGGCTGCAAGCATCATATTCCCGGCGCACATCGAGCAATCGTAATCGGTAAGGGCGTTATTTTTGCTGCCGATCACAAGAATAAGAACTGGCGCATTGTAAAACAGATTGAAATTTGTATCCTGTACTCTTTTCAGGAAATTCAACGCTCCTGCATCATTCCTTCCCTCAAGGTTTTTTACCAGAATGGGTTTTGCATAATATGAGAGTTTTTTCAGCATCCCCTTATTCTGCAATACTATGAAACGCCATGGCTGGAGATTAAGCCCGGTAGGTGCGTACCTGCCTGCATCAATTATCTTTTTTATAGTTTCTTCTGATAACGGCGTATCGAGATATTCCCTGACACTGCGCCGGGTTTTTATGTTGACAATTACAGGATTTTCTTCAGCTTTCATGTTCTCTCCTGTATCTTACCTGCAATCTCAGCTACACGCAAGCCGACATGTCTTGCCATCGCAAGCCCTATCTCGTCATTTGCAGCATCGCCCTTCATTCCAGCCTTGGCGCTTCCGCCCATGCCGTAGTTATTGCCCACCACGATCATATTCTGCATAAGCATCCACTGGAGTATGTGGTTTACGGTGAAAAGCTGGCCTCCATCCCTGCCCCCGCCAACTGCTATGGCGCCTCCCACTTTGTTTTCCAGCAGGAATTCAGGTCCTCCGGGAACACCGGGCCTGTCCTGCGGCGTGCCTTTTGCATATCGCAATATCACGCTCCTGTCAAAAAGAGCCTTGAGCTGGGCTGTCACTGAAAGGAAATATACAGGAGAAGCTATGATTATACCGTCCGCATTTTTCATAGTCTCATAAATTCCGGGCACATCATCATCTTTTATTGCGCAAATTCCTTTTGAGCTTTCAGTACGGCATGCCCCACAGCCTGTACATGGTTTGATTTTCTTTCCTGACAGGGCGATTAATTCTGTTTTAGCACCAATCTCAGAAGCGGCTTTCAACGCTTCCTGTACAAGTATTTCGGTGTTGCCTTTTGATCTCGGACTTCCGGATATTCCTAAAATTTTCATGATTAACTCCTTTTTACTTTTTTATGATTTTTTTTTTAATACGATAATTATAGTTGATTGCAACAATTTCAAACTATCTTTGCGTCCTTTGCGCTCTTTGCGGTGAAAAAAATCAGGCACCGCAAAGGACGCAAAGAGCGCAAAGTGTTCGATAATTTGGAGAATAAATTATGTTCTTTACAATAAATTAAATATTCGATAATTCCTTTCAAACGATACATATCATATCTCGATTTTCGAAAACAGATAGCTTCCGATCACAAGGAACAGCGCTGTAACACCTGTTAGCACCGCGAGATCAATGCCAAAGCCAAAATGCATCTGACCTCCAAGAGCGCCTCTCAAGCCATCAACTCCGTAAGTGAGCGGGTTTGCGCTTGCTGCAATGAAAATCGAATTGGGAAGTCCTGCAAGCGGGAAGAGGGCACCGGAAAGGAAAAATATGGGCATCACAAGGAAATTCATTATCATCTGGAACCCCTGCATATCTTCAAGGAGCGATGCTATCGCCGTACCCATTGCGGTAAAAAGCAGGGCTGTCAGCGCCATTACCAGGAAAGCAATGGGCAGGAACGTCAGACTTGCGGGCCGAAATCCCGCAGCGATCGATATAAAAAACACTATAATGCCCTGGACTGTCGCAACCGTCGCGCCGCCAAGTGTCCTGCCGATCATAATATTGAGCCTGGATACAGGCGCGACAAGCGTTTCTTTAAGGAATCCGAACTGCTTATCCCATATTATCTCCATCCCCGAAAAAATTGCGGTAAAAAGAACGGTCATTGCAATAACTCCGGGAGCCAGGAATTCGAGGTAATTTCCCTGGCCTGCTTTCTGGAATACAGGACCAAACCCGTATCCCAGTGCAAGAAGGAAAAGAAGGGGCTGTCCGAGTGATCCAATGATCCTTGAACGTGAACGGATATATCGCTTGAGCTGCCTTAGCCAGAGTATGTAAATTGTTCTTATCATTTTTTGCTCCACAACTTGCGGTTCATCCGCATCTGATCAATGCTTCCTGACTCTTCTTCGCGTATTTTTTTGCCAGTCAGGGACAGGAAGGCTTCTTCAAGTGTCTTTGCGCCCGTTGTTTTCTTCAGGTCTTCAGGGTTCCCTTCTGCAACGATTTTCCCCTGGTCTATAATTGCGACGCGATCGGCAACACGCTCGGCTTCGTCCATATAATGGGTCGTGAAAAATACTGTAATACCCGCGGTGCCGTTTAGATCTTTCAGGTATTTCCAGATGGAATTGCGCGTCTGCGGGTCAAGTCCGATGGTGGGTTCATCCATGAATAAAACTTCAGGAGTATGCAAAAGACCGCGTGCGATCTCAAGCCTGCGCTTCATCCCTCCGGAGAAGTGTTTAACGATATCATTTTTCCTGTCCCAGAGTTCCACGAAATTAAGAAGCTCCTGGATTTTGTTCTTTAATATCTTATCAGGCACTTTGTATAATACGCCATGGAATTCCATGTTTTCGTATGCAGTAAGCTCGTCATCAAGGCTTGGATCCTGGAACACTATACCAAAAGAACGCCTTACTGCATCCTGGTTTATCATCGGATCAAAGCCGTTTACCTCCATTGTTCCGGTTGTCGGGCGAAGAAGCGTGGTAAGCATCTTTATGGTTGTTGTTTTTCCCGCGCCATTAGGTCCAAGAAATGCGAAAGTCTCACCGCGTTTTACTGAAAAGGAAATATTATCCACCGCAGTAAAGTCACCGAACTTCTTTGTGAGATTCCTGACCTCTATTGAGTAATTATCTGTTTTTTCTTTTTGGAGCATATCTATCTCATAGATTAAGATAAGTTAATATATTGAATCGAACCATACAATAGTTTACTCATATATTTAATAGTTTGTGCGAATAATTCGCATAAAGAGGCAAGATGTTATATGGCAAAAATGTGGACATCGAATGAAGAGTTTGATATTGAAACTGCTAGAGACTATGCAAGCAAACTTGTTTTGCTGGCTTCCGCGCACCGGGCAGGAATATTTGAAGCACTTTCCGGGGAAAAGGACATAGCAACCGTGAAGCATGAACTCAATGCCGATGAGAGGGCTCTCTTTATCGTACTTGAGGCGCTTTGCACTTTGGGATATGTGAATAAAAGGCTTGACAGGTATATCATATCTGAAAAAGCACGGCATCTTTTCCTTGAGCGCGGTGAGGATTATGTTGGAGGGTCGCTTCCCCATTTTCTCGATATAATGGAAGCATGGCTTAAGCTTCCCGGAATTATCAAAGGGGCAAAGCCAGACAGGTCAGAGCGTGATGTTGCAGCTTTCATGAACGCTATGGCATCAAGGCCGGATGAAGTCGTAGAGGAAACCGTAGGGCATTGCCTTAAAAGGAAAAAAAATGCGAAGAACGTGCTTGACCTGGGAGGCGGGCCTGGCAAATACGCAAAAGCTTTTGTGAATAGAGGGTTGAACGCAGTTCTTTATGATATGCCGGATACTATCGATTACGTCAAAACCCGGTTCGGGCTTGGGGATGTCAGGAACCTGACTCTCATGAAGGGGGATTTCACGAACGAGTTCGTGAACGAATTCGCAGGCGAATCATTTGATATTGTTTTTATGGGGAATATCTGCCATATCTATTCAGAAAAAGAGAACAGGAAGCTCATAAAGCGCGCCGGTAATATTCTGGGAAGCGGCGGGATGATCGCCATCGAGGATATGGTCCGGGGACGAAGTCCCATGGCAGAAATGTTTGCCGTGAATATGCTGGCAAACACGGAAGAAGGAAGCACATACACAGAAGCACAATACAAGGAATGGCTCACAGATGCCGGTTTTCACAAAATTGAAATATTTGACCATGCCCAAAAGAATAACCAGCTTATCACAGGTTTTTTGGGGTAACATATGGATGAGACAGATAAGAAAATAATTGAACTGTTACAGCAGGACGGAAGAATGGAGGATCTCGAAACAGCCCGTAAAATTGGGATTTCACATGACACCGTTAAGCGAAGAAGGAAAAAACTCGAAGAAGCGGGTTACATTAAAATCCAGGCTAATATCAATCCACGCAAACTCGGATATACAAATGTCTATATCTTTGGGATAACGTTAGCTCCCGGAATAGATGTCAGGAAAATAGCCGAGAAACTGGCTTCCAGGAAAGAGTTCTTTTTTGTAGCCTTATCGCTGGGCCCCACTCATTCCATAGTTGCTTCGTGCTTTGCCAGGGACCAGATAATTCTCAATAAACTGGTTGAAGAATTACGAACGTGGAAAGAGATCGAAAAAATCGAGACCAATATCATTTACGAAGTTTTAAAATCAGGATACCACGATATTTCTGTGATAAACTCTGAATGACACGACCTGATATGACAATTGCAATTGAAGGTAAAAGACTCGTCAAGGTTTATGATGGTAAGGTCAGGGCTCTGGATGGCGTTGATCTAAAAGTTAAAGCGGGAAACGTATTTGCCCTTTTGGGCCCAAACGGTTCAGGCAAAACTACGTTGATGCGGATCTTAACCACCCAGTTTAAGCCTACTTCGGGTGAAGCATCGATTTTCGGATTCGACGTTGTCAGGAATGATGCCCAGGTCCGGAAAGTTATCAGCTACGTTCCCCAGGAGACGAGCGTCTGGACTGATATCACCGGCTATGAAAATCTTCTCATATACGCCAAGATTTATGGACTTGCGTCGGGTGAAAGGAACAAGATCATCCGGGATGCACTGGAAGGGATGGGCCTTGATGCAGTGGCGGACAAACTTATTAAAACATACTCAGGGGGCATGATCAGAAGACTTGAGATGGCATGTGCCATGATTATTAAACCCAGGATTTTGTTCCTGGATGAACCTACAATAGGTCTTGATCCTTCGGCCAGGAAAGCTGTATGGGAGAAGCTGATTTCTTTTAAGAAGGAATATAATGCAACAGTATTTTTTAACACACATTACATGGACGAGGCCGATCTTTATTCTGATGAGATAGCAATAATTAATAAAGGTGAGATGGTAATGTCCGGTACGGCTGATGAACTTAAACATTCCCTCAGGAGAGAGGTTCTCCAATTCAACCTGATTGCCAATATTGTTGATAAAAATGTTTTAAATATGGTCAGGGATCTGGATTTTGTTAATGATGTTTTCATGAACGGGTCAGAACTCAGTGTAGGTGTTGAGGATGCAGAGACTGCGTTGCCTGTTGTTATGGAGATCCTTAGAAACGAAGACATATCCATACATAAAATATCTATGGTAAGACCTACTTTAGATGATGTCTTCTTAAAATATGCCGGGATTATTTCCCCGGAGGCCGGCGGTATTCGCGAGTTAAAGCAGAGCAGGAGTGGGAACATGAGCGGGAAGGGATAGATTTGACAATGAAGGAAACTCTCCGGGAAATGTTTGCCATGATAGAACTTGAGCTGAGAAGGATCAGCCATGACAGGACCGAATTATACACCAGGGCAATACAACCGATTTTATGGTTAGCCGTTTATGGAACTGTCATGAGCCATGTTAAAGCCATACCAACTGATGGGATACCATATCTTGATTATATCACGCCGGGCGTGTTGCTGCAATCTACAATATTTGTATCGGTCTTTTATGGTTTGACCATTGTGTGGGAAAGAGAGACCGGTATTCTGAAGAAACTTCTTGTGGCTCCAGCTTCCAGGTATGCTACTGTCATAGGGAGGTCAATAGCTTCAGGTGTCAGGGCGATTTTCCAGGTTTTGATAATTATACCGGTAGCCCTGCTTATAGGAGTTGATTTTATATTTAACCCCTTATACTTCTTTATGGCAATTTTAATAATATTCTTTGTTTCGGGCGGATTCGCTGCCATCTCTATACTTATAGCCTCAATAATGAAAACCAGGGAGAGGTTCATGGGCATAGGCCAGGCGCTTATCATGCCGCTTTTCTTTGTCAGCAATTCATTATATCCGATCAATTTGATGCCTCCATTCTTACAATACCTGGCCATTTTTAATCCTTTGACTTACGCAGTGGATGCTGTGAGAGGCCTGATGATAACCGGGGACATTACCAACCTTTTGCCTGATATTGTGGCCATTGCAATTTTCGATGTATTAATGTTTGCAGCGGCTTCGATAAGCTTCAGGAAAATTATAGAATAACTAAGTCGAGTATCTCAACAAGCAAAAGCCCTTGTGAAGTAGCAGCATAGGTTCCATGCACCCGCCGCCAATCCATCCAATGCGCCCTGCTCTGTGCTCCTGATGCCAACTGTGGCTGATTATCAGCTTTGAACTGTCTATTTATAATTATTAAAAATATATAAGTACTGGCGCACGATATGAATCCTGCACAACCGCCACGCACAAAACAATATTTCTCATCACTATATTTATATCCCGCCTCAACTTGAATAGAAAATCGTGCTATTCGAACACCTCATCTACTCAACAGCCATTGCAATCATAGCAGGAATGATCTGGTACAGGCACACAGGGAGAGACCCTTCCTGGATCATCATAGCCAGCGCCTATGCACCAGACTTCGATATATTCGCCGGGGAACTTTTAAAGAAATTAGACCTGAACATCCTCATCAACGGCGCTCCCATCAGGCACGGGAATTTCCACAATATAGCCTTCCTTCTGCTTTTCGCCACCGCTGCGGCACTGGTGCTGAGGTTGGCAGGCATGAAGTTCGTGGATTCGTTCCTGTTCGCAGGGATTGGATTCGCAGCCCATATGTTCGAGGATGCGCTTGTATTCAACCCTGCATATGCTTTTATCTGGCCGATATCAGGGCAGAAGTTCGGCATAGGATTAATAGATTACAAGCCTGATCTTTATGGGTTAGCGAATACTGATGTGTTGATCGTGGGAGTGATCTCAATGGTCTTATGCGCAGGTATAAGAGCTTTTTATGAAGGGAAAGGCGGGATCAGGAGGATCGTGAGAACGGTTGGTGTTGCCTCTGCAATTATGATTTTAATGGTTCCTGTGTTTAGCATTATCGATATGGGGGTGGCGGAAAAAGTAACGATGATACGAGAAAAAGGGTATATTGATAAATGGTCGTTCACGCAGAATGCATCATGGGATCCAACAGTTTTCCATTCCGGCAATCATTCTGCGAAGATCGAGATCCATGGAAATGAAAGTAATATTTCAGTGGCCTGGGCGGGTAAGCAAGTTTCTATCAAGCCCAGCACAAGCTATATTTTTTCAGCATGGGGGAAGACGTATGGTGTAGGTGGGAACAGTTCACCTTCGGTGAGGATAGTGGAAAGCGATGTGAATGAAAAGAGGTTAAGGCAAACAGCTCTTGAATTTGGAAAAGGTTCGAATGATTGGACAATGAAACAGACAAAATTCATAACGCTCAATAATACCAGCAAGATCGTTGTATATGCCAATACCTGGAATGGTTATGGAACTTTCTGGTTTGATGATGTGGAATTACATGAAGAGGGAACTGATAATAATTTGATCGATAATAGTGGATTTGAGGATGCAGTGAAAAGTTATTTTATATCAAGGTTTAAGAATTGAATATCTACATCTTCTGGCTCGCAGCGGCGCGCATTATATGCCCCTGCACGTGTTTGAGCTGCTGGCGGATGCGCTGAATGAGTGTGAGAGGGTGTGAAAAATTCAAGATTGTGGTGCTGGGGTTTTTCATACGAGGTGGGGCGGCGCAGGGTTCAGGATTAAGGGGGGGCTACAGGATATTGACCAGGGGATGCAATAAAGAAGGACAGAGTTTAATATTAAGTAATTCAGTTTTGATAATTGGAGCAAAACAAATGGTAGCTTATGCATCAAACTTTAAAAAAAGAGCAATTGAAAAATTAGATTTATTATCTCCAGATAGATTAAAAGTAGTTCTTGATTTTATAGAATATATCGAACAAAAAGAAGACACGGATGCAACTCTGGAAATTCTTGCTGATAAAAATTCAATGTATAATATAAAAGAAGCGGATGATGCATGGGAATCTGGCAGGATGAATGAATTTGTACCATGGAATAAAGTGAAACGACATGTATGAAATTCTGCTTCACGATCGAGCTATCCCTGTGCAACCACAAGTCACATAAGGACTGATGTAATCAAAAAACGATAACAACGAACTCAATACCAACTCAAAACGAACTCTGCGTGAGTTCTATCAATTCGTGGAGTTCACTGTTAATTATCCATCCTGCGCCAAACATTTATATAAATACGGCCATAAATTTTCTGGCGCACGATATGAACCCCATGCAACCACGATGTGCAAAAGAATAGACCCCTCAAAAAACGATAGAACACGGATTACACGGATGACGCGGATACGCGCGGATTTTTTCCATGGTGAAATACCCGACGCGCGACATCAGAATCATGCAACCACCAAGCTCAGAAGGACAAACGCCATCTTACAAACGATAGAACACGGATTACACGGATGACGCGGATGCAAACGGATCTTTTTCCAGGATGCAAACCGTGCTGCTTCCATAGAAAAAACCACAGAGCACGCAGAGGACACAGAGATAAACAACAACGCTCCTGCGCTCTCCGTGTCCTCTGTGATAGGAAATTGGGGTAACTTCTGATCGGCTATCCAGAAGAAGTGCCTGGGAAAGATTTGTTCAAAAGGTTTTTATGGACACAGTTAAATAAACATATTACATGAAGATGTTATCATCTTAATATGATTGATCCAATATGAAAACAATAAACATACATAAAGAGACATTCCTTTTTGCTCTTGAACAATTACCTGATGAAAATGTAAAAGAGCTGCTTGATTTTACAGAATTTCTCTTATCAAGAGAGCAGATTAAAAAGGCAAAATTGAAAATTGATCCGAAAAAAGATCCCATTTTTGGAATAATTGGATTAGCAAATGAAGATCCTTTTGCTTCTGAAATTGATGATGAGTTATATGGCGATCGATAATGAAAGTACTTATAGATACATGGGTTGGATCAGCCTCTATAATCAACGAGAAAAAAAGCACGAGGAAGTAAAGAATTGGTATCGTAGCTTTCGAAAACAACATGGAATTATATATACTACCGATTATGTTCTCGATGAAACTTTCACTCTACTATTTCGCCGTACTCCTTCTGATTTGGCAGCGGAAGCAATGACAACGATAGATGAGGCTATTGATAAAGGATATCTGGTTTTGGAAAGAATTACACCAGATCGATTTGAGAAAACTAAGAAATTGCGTTTGAAATATATGGATAAAAATTTGATTTCTTTTACTGATTTAACCTCAGTTGTTGTAATGATTGAAAAGGAAATTGAAACAATCCTGACAGAGGATGATCATTTTACATATTTGGAAAGTGGATTCCAACAAACCCAATTAAACGTTTAATACTTATCACAAAAAGAACCGAGCCATCAAAAAACGACGGAACTCGGATAACGCGGATTCACACGGATTTTCTTACATAATATAAGCCGCTCGATGCAAAATAAGATTGAATATCCGCTTTTAACTGTATATTTATAATTATTAACTTACTAAATATTCTGGCGCCCGATATGAACCCCATGCAACCACCATGCACAACGGAATAGAGCCATCAACAAACGATAGAACACGGATTACACGGATGACGCGGATACGCGCGGATTTTTTTTTTCATGGTGAAATACCCAGCGCACGACATCAGAATCAGGCAACCACCACGCACAAAACAATCATGCACAAATCAACACACATTTAAATACATTTCAGGAGTTAATGACAACAATTACGATGCTAAAAAAACTCCGCTCCCTCTACACCGACCCCCTATACCGCAACTCCCTCGCCCTCATGCTAAACTCAGCTATCGGCGCATTTTTCGGCCTCCTGTTCTGGATAGTGGCAGCAAGAACGATGCCAGCAAAGGATATCGGTCTTGCAACCGCAGCCATCTCAGCAGCCGCGTTGATAGTGGGGTTATCGAAACTGGGACTTGACGCAGGACTGGTAAGATATCTTCCTGAATCAAAGAATAAGAACGGGCTGTATAGCACGGTCGTAATGGTGACGCTGGCTCTTGCCCTTGTCCTTACCGCAGTGTTTATGCTTGGAATCAATACATTCTCTCCTTCCCTTTCCTTCATTCATGAAGGCTGGTTTCTGCCTGTGTTCTTTGCATACGTTGCTGTCACGTCCATCAATTCTTTTCAGAACATGGCATTCATTTCGATCAGGCGCGCGGATTTAAGTTGGATACAGAACCTGCTGCCTGGGATCAAAATACCGATCCTGTGCTCTTGATCGCAGGGAGGGGCTTAGATTAGCCGTGAGGCGAAGTGACGGGAATTCTGAGGAAATATTAAAGTTGATGATGAATATACATATACAATAATTTCTTGAAAGTGTGGATAATGCGGATTAAAGAAATCTTGTGGATTGAGAGGTTTGTAACCAAAATTATAAAGAAGCATAATGTCACAAATGAAGAGGTGGAAGAAGCTTTGCATTCAGATGCGTTATTTCGCCGAGTAAAGAAAGGCAAAGTCAATGGAGAGGATGTGTATGTTGCATATGGGCGAACTGCCGCAGGTCGGCTGTGGGACATAATTACGTGGGGTACAAGTTTAACAAATTATGCCAGACACCAGTGCAGGTTAAAGCAGTACTTATCCTATCATCCCTTTTTTGTCCCACCGTCCATCCAAACATTCTTTTATCTGCTGAAAATCCTG
>JAPMTY010000069.1 GCA_026552835.1 Candidatus Methanoperedens sp. | reverse complement strand
ATGAGAAAAAAGTTACACCTTATGGAAATGGTGCCAAAATAGATGCTCAAAAAAAGCACATAGGTAAAAGAGTATTCGTTATTGTTCTAAAGGACTGATTGTTTGAATGAGAGGGTATCTTTCAATTTTGTCCCACAGCCCACAACTCAGGTATCCTTTTATAGTAATTTGAATAACTACTCCCCCTGTGACGATTCCTAACTGGTTATCCGGTATTGTCCTGATATAGACCGCATAATATATATTGTATGAAATCCATTAGTACCGTGTGGTATAATGGCAAGACCTAGAGGCAAAATCGATATTACATGTCAGAATCCAAAGTGCAAATATTTTTTGAAGGAAGACGGAAAAGACATACTGAAACGTGGAAAAAATCGAGCAGGGCATCAGCAGTATTATTGCAATCACTGCAAGACATGGTTTGTTGAAACAGCAAATACACCACTATTTCATAAACATCTATCGAGAAAAGATATAATCCAGATTTGCAAACATCTGGTTGAAAAAAATGGAATAAGAAGCATCGAACGTATTACCGGTTTTCATAGAGATACCATTGGTCGTTTGCTTGAAGAATTGGCACTTCATGCTGAGATGGTTAATGATATCCTGCTGAATGAAATAAAATTAGGACAATTTGAAGTTGATGAGATGTGGACTACAATAAAAAAAAACAGAAAAAAGTTAAGCAAGGAAGCCCAAAATCAGATGAAGAAGGTGATGCTTGGATCTACAGTTGTATAAAGAGAGGTTCGTATCTTCTTGTGGCATATTCTATCGGAAAATGGACTCAAGAGACCTGTAAAAAAATGATCGGAAAACTCTTTTCTAGAGTGGAACTCCCATTCCCCAATAATAAAATCCAGATTTTTTCAGATGGAAACGATGATTATGTATTCACTCTTCCCGAATACTATGCTGATACTTGTATTGATTATGGGCAAATTGTGAAAATTAGAGAAAAAGGAAGAGTAGTTGACAAGATAAAAAGAATAATTTTCGGGAATCCTGAGACAGAAGATATTGAAACTACAAATATCGAGAATTTTAATGGAATTCTGAGAGAACGTGTCGGAAGGCTCGTTAGAAAAACAAAGTGTTTCTCCAAGAAGAAATCACGGCTAATAAATGCGACAGAACTTATTCAATTCCATTGGAATTTTATGGATACAATACATAATGATTTAACACCTGCAATGATTGAATCGCTCTCTGATAGTATTTGGAATTGGGAAGATTTTTTATTATTTCATTATGCGGTATAAATTAGGACATTAGGGGTTATCCATAAAATGGGGGTCATTTTGCAATTTTCTTCAAAATTTTAGATTGGATTATAAACACAGAATAAAGTTGATTGAAAATCTCCTTGTGATTAGTTCCATTTTGACTTTTAAATTACCAAATGAATTACTCAGTACATTTATATTACTTCTTATATCGTCTGTTATATATTGGATTGTCTCACAAAAAAACCAACCGTCGTATGCTGATGGAGGAATTTGGGCTACTAAATTTGTTTTTGCGCTTGCAATTTCATATTCCTTTTCTTATATTGTAGTTTCTCTTCTGTACCTTAACTATGCTAGTCTGCCCCCATCAGCTTTCACTATTGGTTTCTCGATTTATTTTATTACCTTGTTTATTGTACTCTCTGCTGCATTGATACCAGAGTTTATTTTGCCACCGAAAGAATAATTTTTACTGCAAATGTAAATTTTTGCAATATTCTTTAATTTATCACTAATCACAATTCTGTTTAAAAAGTCAGACCACTGTTTAAAAAGTCGTGGCAAATCAAGACTTATTAAACAAAGCCCAATTTCCAGAAGCTTTTATATACCAGCATCCACTTAAAAGGTCTACTTTACACCCGATGTAAAGTAGGAGTATAAAAAGATGGATATAAAACGATTAATTATTTTTTGCATGATCCTGTCTGCGGTATTGTCTTTACCAGCCATGGCAGCAATGGAAAATATGAACGATATGGTAATGAATAACCCGCCTGCTGAACATGTTACCGGCGATGCCCATGCCAGCAACAGTGGAATAAACTGGCTTGTCATAGCAATGTTTCTTGGAATTATCGCGGTTGCAGGATATTTTGCTTTCAATACGGAAAAACTCAAAAAGATAAATTTCCTTAATTATCCCCCGCTTAAATCTCTTCTTAAAAGCCGATGGTATCCTCTGATTTTCGTTGCGCCGACTTTTATAATATTCAGCATTATCGTCATCCAGCTCTTCTTCGGGAGTCCCGGGACATCATATAATTTTGGCGCAGTGATGGTATGGATATTGCTCTGGCCTATCCTGCCTGTCCTTTTCCTGTTATTCGGAAGGCTCTGGTGCTCAGTATGCCCTCTTTCCAGGGTTAGCGATGAGGTACAGAAAAAAGCAGGTTTGCATAAGAAAGTGCCAAAATTCCTCCAGAATTACGGCGTCTGGATCATCATCTTTGCGTTCCTGATCATCACATGGCTTGATTCCATAGTTGGAATAGTGGAGTCGCCCATCAATACAGGTTATCTCCTGCTGTTTGTTTTCACGGGCGCAGTACTTATGGGAGCGGTTTTTGAGAAGCGCGCATGGTGCCGCTACCTGTGTTTCCTTGGAGGACTTTCAAGCAATTATTCCATGAGTTCAGCGCTTGAATTAAGAACGAATGGCGAGGTATGCAAAACCTGCAAGACCCCGGTCTGTTACAAAGGGACTGAAAAGGTGGAAGGATGCTCAATGTTCGAATATCCAAGGACTATGGACTCAAACAGGTTTTGCAACTTCTGCTCAAACTGCATAAAATCATGTCCGCATGATGCGATCAGGATTACTCCACGTCCTCCGACAAGTGAACTCTGGTTCATAAACAAACCACGTTTTGATGTGTCTTTCCTTGCTACGGCTTTGATCGGAATAGTGATAAGCCAGACTATCGTCATGCTTCAAGTATGGGAGCCGTTCATGAAATGGTTTGAAAACACTACCGATATAACCAATTTTACTGTTGCATGGACAGTGATCTTTGCAGGAGCAATGCTTATACCAATCGTCCTGATGCTGGCAGCAAGCTTTGTTTCAAGCATTTTCTCAAGTGGAAAGGACGCTTCAAACCTGATATCTTCCCAGAGTGCAGAAGCAGATCTTTCGGTGAAGATTAGTTTATATGATAATATAGGTTCTAACTTTATTCGCTTTGGCTATGCCCTTATTCCCCTTGGGCTTGGGATACATCTTGCGCATAATGCAAAACATTTCCTTGGAGAAGGTTTGTCTGTAATATATACTTCAGCCTCCCTTGTGGGATTAAATATCACAGGAGATATGTCGATATTGAATATGCAAACGATACAAATTATCCAGTACATACTTTCAATACTTGGCGTCATTGGAGGAGTATATACCGCTCACAGGATAGCATCTGGCAATCCCGATTCAAAAGCATCAGCGCTGCCGTATATAATTGTAATATTATTGTTCGGCATGATAGCCCTGTGGATGTACTCTATACCTATGGGTGCAAGGGCGCATTAAATAAATATAGAACCAGAACTGCGAGTTACAGGAACAAAATCCTGTATCTTTGCAGCTTTTTTTCTCAAAGAATCATTTTTGATAGCAGGATATCCAAATATATGGTTTTTTAGTTAGACGGTATCATAAATAATATGTTTTTGGAGATTTTCTTTTCCAGATTATCAAAAACCGTTATTGACAGGATTTACAGGATCGACCGGATACGATTTTACTGCCCAATCAATTAAATCCTGTCGATCTGTCTATATTCACGACTTTTCCACGTACACGAGAAAATGATCCCTCATCTTCTCTTCAATGCATACGCTAATGCTGCAATTAATAACAGAGCTACGATCATCCATATCCATAATGATGTTTTTGGTGTCGGCACTTCTGTCGTCAAAGGAATGGCTTTTTGAGTAACTGCTATCTTTTCAGTTGCCGAAGGCGCTGGCATGAAATTCTCATTCTTTATCCCTGTAATGGCATAGATGGAAAAGGTCGTGCTCTTTGCAGTAAAGTGGGTATACCCATCTTTATTGAATAGAACCCCTGTTTCCAGTGTCATCCATTTATTATCTACCCATTTCATGAGTCTGATATCGCTGCTATTAAGATCGTTCTCCAGAAGCCAGGAATCGTTGACTTTGAATTTGATCACGTTTTCACTTATCATTTCAGTCCCTGAGATGATATTGACATTCCTGTAAACAAGGCCGGGGGCAGCTTCTGTCACCTGTTTTGATGTATCTTTGAGTATCTCTATCTTCATTCCTATGTCATTTTCATTCTCTTTTCCAATTACAGATACCTCATATACAATATCCTGATTCTTAGAGAAATTGTAGGTAACAAATTTCCCGGCGGCAAGGTCTTTCCCGATCATTTCAGAGAGGAAAATATTTTCTAAAGGCTCTGCGGTGATCACACTGCCGCCGGTGGATCCACTACTGCCGCTGCTGCTTGTCGTGGCAGCAGTAGTTGCTGGTGTGGAAGGTATTAAATCTCCAGCTATTGAAAATGTCGTGAAATGGTTCAGGGTAACGCTGATATAGTTGAGTATAGTATTTTTCTCAACACTGATCACTATCGGCCCTGATTTGTTCGCCCTGTCAATTTTATCAGAATAATCAGCGCCGAGTGTAAGCGGGAACCATTTCTGTTCTCCTGTTGCATTATCCCAGTACCAGTAGAGGTTCAGCTTGTCTTCTTTTTCATCACCAGCGTCAATTATCCCGTTCCCGTTCAGATCAAGATCAGAATCTTTGTAGAATAAGGTGATTTTCACGCTGCTGAGATTTGCCACGTCGCCTGTTCCATTTATCTCCACGAACTTGATCAGGGACTTTTTTGCTATGCCAAGTGCAACGAATTCCGTATCAATATCGCTTGCATTGAAATCGCTTGCGTTTGTGCTGGAATTGATTTTAAGTGAGACATTCGCAGTATGATTTCCAGTTGACAGCTCCACATCCACACCAGTGCTGGCATTTACGGTTATATTCACTGATTCGTTTGTTGTAAGATTTACAAAAGTTTCACTTGCAGGAGGTAGTACAAAGAACCTGATAATGGACTCGTTGTAGTTGCCATATACATCTACAGCTGAAATTTTTATTGTATTATATTCATTCTTCGTGAAATTATACTGCCACCTGAAACCCCCTTTTGATGTCCATGTATTATTAAAAACAGAGTTCACATACATATTCGCTGTGATATTGCTGTCATCGGTGATGCTTCCACGGATTATTCCATCAAATATGGAAATATTTGTGTTATTGACCGGTAATGATATAGTGATTAACGGAGGCATGACGTCAGTCACAACAGTCCCAACGATCCATATCCATTCATGGGAAACAGTTCCATTGGTGTTGCCTGCAATAGCAGTTACATCCCATGTTCCTGAAGTTGCATCGGTATTGGTATATTTTGCTTCTGTAACGCTCGCATTTGTGTTAACCTGTGTTCCGTTTATGTACCATGTTACGTTAACGGTCTGATTGGTTGTGAGACTGAAAGTACGGGATGAACCGGTAAGATCACTGACAAGAGAGGAAGGACTAAAACCTGTGATGGCCGGAGTGCCGGTGACAGGGGCGAGGACGTTCCATATCCATGTCTCTGAAGCGACACCGTTGCTGTTTCTGATGACCGCGGTAACGTTCCAGATTCCTTGTGCTGCACTTGTATTTGTGTATGATGAGGTGGTAACGTTTGTCTGGCGCAATATCAGTATTTCGTTGATATACCATGTTACGTTAACGGTCTGATTGGCAGTGAGACTGAAAGTACGGGGTGAACCGGTAAGATCACTGACAGGAGATGGAGGATTAAAACCCGTGACGGCCGGAATTCCGGCAACAGGGGCGATGACGTTCCACACCCACGTCTGTGAGGCGACACCGTTGCTGTTTGTAATGACCGCGGTAACGTTCCAGGTTCCTTGTGCTGCACTTGTATTTGTATAGGTGGTGGTGGTAACGTCGGGCTGGCTAAATAACAGTGTTCCGTCAATGTACCATGTTACGTTAACGGTCTGATTGGCTGTGAGACTGAAAGTACGGGATGAGCCGGTAATATCACTAACAGGAGAGGGAGGACTGAAACTTGTGATGCCTGGAGTGCCGGTGACAGGAGCGCTGACGTTCCATATCCACGTCTGTGAGGCGACACCATTGCTGTTTGTGATAACCGCGGTAACGTTCCAGTTTCCGTGTGCTGCACTTGTATTTGTGTAGGAGGAGGTGGTAACGTCGGGCTGGCTAAATAGCAGTGTTTCGTTGATGTACCATGTTACGTTAACGGTCTGATTGGAAGTGAGACTGAAAGTACGGGATGAACCGATAATATCACTAACTGGAGAGGAAGGGGCAAAACCAGTAATTTCCGGTGCTCCTTCCGATGGGGGAGGCGTGGGTGCCAGAACAGTCACTGTGGCATTTGCACTGATATTTCCGTCTGTTGCTGTTATGCTGGCTGTTCCTGCTGCCATTGCGGTGAACATACCATTGGTTTCATTGATTATGCCTACACTGATGTTGCTGCTATTCCATACAGGATTCACAGATACAGCGTTCAAGTTCGCATCGATGGCTGTTGCATTGAATTGCTGTGTTTGGCTAATGTTCATTGTGGCGTTATCAGGTGAGATTGATATATTCGTAAGTGATCCTGCAACTACTGTCACCGTAGAGCTTCCGGAAACTGAACCCGATGCTGCCTTAATGGTGGATGTACCTGTTTTATTGGCTGTGAAAACGCCCGTAGGTCCAACTGTGCCAACCGTTGTGTTGCTACTGGTCCAGGAAATACTCACGCTCATAGTGTTGCCATACTGGTCTTTAGCTGTGGCTGTGAACGCCTTGCTGGCGCCGGATGCAACAGTTGCTGCCGAAGGCGAGACTGTTATTGTTGCCAACACTGACGCAGGAGGCGGATAAGAGGAGGTTGTTTGAGTGTTATTTACCCAGGTAGTGTTTGTATTACCATATCTATCCAATGTTCGGGTGCCGATGGTGTATGCTGTGCCTGCTGCCAAACTTGATATATAGAAGTACTGCGTCCCATTTGTAACGTTTGCCTGGAAGATACCGTTGAGGTAAACCGAAACGTTTGAGAAATCTGAATCGGCAGGGTCTGTCCATGTCCAATTTATGTAGGTCTGGGCGTGGGCGCTGGCGGTAAGGTTGGTGATGCCTGCTGGGGGTGCCGTCTCCACTGTAAATGTTACATTTCTTTCAGAAGAGTTGAGTACTGTATCGTTAGCATAAACGCGGAACATTGCACTGACAGTGTTATCTGAAGGTAAAATGTATATCATGTTGGTATCGTTCAGAAGATCACCTATCTGCGTCCAGGTCCCGTTGAAGTACCAAAGGTCATATTTTACTGCATCACCATCAGGGTCAGTCGAAGAACCCCATGTGACGTTTATTGCCTGGTCGCCGGCTATGATTTGTCCACTTGCAGGTGATGTGAAATTACCAGGGGTTCCAGGTGCATCATTGACTGGAGTGATGTTGATCTGAGCAGTGCTGTAAAAGGTACCACCGCTGCTGTCCTTAAAGTTTAGCGTGTAATTTCTCGTAGGAAGGGGAGTGTCATTATTGTTGCTATACTCTATATTTTCAACAATGGCTTCCACCATAGTGTTATTAGCGACAATGATGTTACTAATTACCAGGGTGATCCCATCAATGTAAAGAGAAGAACCAATTGCCATACCGCCTGACGCATCATAGTTTCCGTTCAGGAAAACAAAACGTATGTTTTCCCCTGCTACATTGGCAGCTACCGTAGAACTATTTGTTACCCATCCGCCAGTACTGGAACCGACATCGTGGAAGAGTTTTTGATATTGTTCACTGTCATCCCATATACCATCATTATCTGCGTCTTTGACAATAAAGCCGTAGACATCATACCAGTCACCGCCCGCCATCGCATTCCACCTAACAGTGACACTATCACCTGTTTGTGCAGTGAAACCAGAGCTTGTGATCATTGGCCCGTGCGCAGTACCATAACCGGACTGAACCTCCCCACCGATAGTAAGTTTGAGCGCATAGGTTCCCTCGTATTTTTGCACGGTTTGCACGCTTGTGGCCTGCGTAGTCAGTCCATAACTACATCCACCACCCTGGCTGGCAGAGTAGCAGTTATCATCAATTAACGGGTCAGAGTCAACATTTGCATCCGGGACATCCGGGTCGGCTCCCGGGCTTTCAACCCATGCTTGGCCATTTACCCCCGGATAGCTATTATTTACGGTCCACCCTGTCACGTCACCCGTTTCAAAATCGGCATTAGAAAGGGGTGCAATATCATTGAAATCGATGCGCAGCCTCCCATTTGAGCCATTGTAGGTGTTGTTGATTGTACCGATGCGGTTAGCTCCCCAATATACCGCGTTCCCACTTACGTTTAAGGAGCCATCATCACTCACAAGACGCAGTCCATCGTAACTATTGGCATCACTGATGTTCACTTCGACATAGCCATTCGAAAAATTATTCGTAAATGAGGAAATTGTAACTTCGGTATCCAGTTTTTTCCATCCTTCCTGGTCTATATAGGATAGATTATCCAGAATATTGGCGTGAGTGACATTCACTATAACCGTCGCAGTCAGATGTAATGCAGGATCTCCTGCCATCCCGCCGTATTCTACAAAATAACTCATAGGAGCGTGTTCATCTGCGTAATCATTCCATGTTCCTGGTGTATGTCCTGACCCGGAATACATATAAGCAAAGTCTTCACCACCACAACAATTATTGGGTTCTCCAGACTCCCAATTTGTATAACTTAATTGAGTGCCAATTTCAGGTCCCGACATCCATCGCCATTGACCTTCATCGGCTGAATCACTTGCTCCGATCCAGGCGTCTCCTGACACTTTTTCTGTGAGGAAACTATTTTCTCCATATGAATTTATGGTTACAAGATATCCCTGCAAACCGTAAAATGATCTATTATTTGCTGAAGCATTTGCACCGGTCCAATACAGGAGGGCTGAAACATATTCATAATAATGCCCGGTGCCTGGATAATATAAGGAGTTATTCCCAATGGCAAATGTGATATTCCTCTGGCTGGTGTTCGGATTATTAGTATTGCTGTTCCAGTATGATACATTCCTGAATGCTGCCTGGTAATCAGAACCAGAACGGTTGCCCGTTAATGTCAGGATTCCTTTTGTCGTGCTGTAACTTCCTGTAATATTATTTATTGTAGTATAATTCAGATAGTCTTCACTGCTGACATATCCACCGCCTATGGACACTGTTGCGCCGGTCACGTTGGTTTCGCCATCGGTCACGTTAATATTAGGATCAATGGTCATCTGGATTATTTGTGTATAGTTGGAATAAGTTTTTGAAGCAGTTACAACTGGCGCGGTTGATACTGTGAAATACACAATGCTTGAGTTGAGATTGCCTGCTGAATCGTTAGCATAAACCGTGATATTATTTGCTCCTTCTAATCCTATAATTGTGGTGTTCCCGCTTGTGGTCAGGTTGTAAAGGCTTTGATTTGCGGCTCCATTCAGGGAATAAGTGACATTAGCTGTCTGGTTAGTGGTAACATTCAGAAGAATAGAAGCAGTTATGTACGTTGTATTCTCTGGTGAAATGATCGTGATGGAGGGAGCGGTCGTATCCACATTCATCAGTGGAAGGTAGTCGCCGCCGTTTGTAATATAGCCTGATGAGTTGTACGGGGTAAGTGTATCGCCCAGGCGGTCGCCGTCCGTATCTTCTCCCGCATAGTCTGACCAGTAGTTCCCGCCAAGCCATGAACCGCCTATGATATTCGTGCCTGCTGTTTTTGTGGTGTTCCAGACATTATATCCATTGTCCCAGGCATTGTTGTTGAAGTAATTGTTGTAAATCGTGTTGTTGCTTGAAGAAGTCAGGTAGATGCCGAACCAGGTGTTCGAATTAGCATTGTTGCCGCTCAGCGTGTTGTTGCTGGAAGAGGACAGATAGATGCCGTCGTTGTGGTTCGAATTAGCATTGTTGCCGCTCAGCGTGTTGTTGTTGCTGGAAGAGGACAGATAGATGCCGTTGTTGGTGTTCGAATTAGCATTGTTGCCGCTCAGCGTGTTGTTGTTGCTGGAAGAGGACAGAAAGATGCCTTCGATGGTGTTCGAATTAGCATTGTTGCCGCTCAGCGTGTTGTTGCTGGAAGAGGACAGATAGATACCGTCTTGTGTGTTCGAATTGGCGGTGTTGTTAGTGAGCGTGTTATTGCTCGAAGATAGCAGGCAGATGGCCCAATAGTTGTTCGATGCGTTGTTATCAGAAATGTTGTTGTGATTACTGCTAAGATAAATCCCAGCGATTGTGGAACCAGTCGCTCCAGTAACCTTGAACCCTGAGATGTTCACATAGTCCGCAGTCACTTCAAACACATGGTCAGAAGCCGAAGCTGCGGTCACAGTCACCACATCTGCGCCCTCGCCTTGCAGAGTAACCCGCTTGTTCACGTTCACGTTCTCGATGTAGCTGCTGCCGTTGTACACATAGATCGTATCGCCGTCAGTTGCATTATCGATTGCCGCCTGTATCCGCGTGCTGTTTGCATTGAACACATCGCCATCGCGCCACCAGCCGGTTGTGTTGACGTAGATGTCGGCGGTAACAGCCGATGCGACAACGGGTCCGATGCACAGAATAATCATTAAAATTATTAACGATTTTATTGCTTTATTTTGTTGAATCGTGCCTACAAAAGTGATTGAATCATTCCAGTTCTCGATTTGCTGCCCCATATATTTTCAGTTGCTCCCATTAAATATGTTTTTGACTCATTACATTTTACTCAATAGAATAATATTATGTTACTAATCATGATTATGTTTATATCTTTTGATTGCAGTTAAACGAACAATTTACTGAAAAAATCCACCAATAATTATGGCTACAGCTTCTGCTACTGAAAAAATGAATAAAAAAAAATCGGTGTAAATTACACCAATTTCTTTATCGGATGTGACTCAGCCAGTACGCTCAGGCCAAGGTCTTTTGCGGTTTCACCCAGCATAATGTCAACCATTGCCACTGCGGGGAAAACTTTCTTTACGTTCTCAATTGGACCGTACAGCAAGAAATTTGCGCCCATGATCTGTGCGACAAGGTTTGTGCCTATATCGACAGGCGGCCATGATTCTGTCTTGGCGTCAGGGTCTGATTTCTTATATTTCTTCATCCAGTCCCATGCTGAAGCCATGTTATGGAAACCTCCTCCAACCGGCAATCCTAATTTACCTTTGATGGCAAGGACTGATCTTATGGTGGCTCCGGAACCAGCACCCAGAGGAGTGGCTGCTACATCTACAAGGGGTCTTGTGATACCGACTTCCTTTGCGACGTCAAGCATACCTTTTGTCTGTCCTGTTCCTCCCTTCTCAAGGATATCGAGTTTGCCTTCAACGCTTGGATTTGTGGCGTTGAACGCAAGGACGATTGCTGATGTCATTTTGCTTTCCTTGATAGCCTTGATCTCATCCGCAGCTATACTTGCATTTATGGAATTGTGGATAGCACGTTTCTCAACACCGATCTCTTTGACGTATTTTGCTGCTGCCGCCCTTGTATGGCCGTCTGAGGAATCGATGAGGAATGGTATGTCATCGCATATTTCCACAAACCAGTCAATATATTTCTTTATAGCTTCTGGCGTTTCGCCAACTAGCTGATTGAAATATGGATTTCCTGTGGTATCTCCCATGACTTCCTGTGTATTCCATAGCTTTTCAGCTGCAGCTTTATCAAATACTCCCCTGTCTTCATCGGAAACGATTTTATGTTTCAAATAAAACATAGTACTGACAAGTACTGTTGGATATTCTCCCGGCTGTCCACCGACTTTTATTTTACCGAACTCAAATACTTCTTGTTTCTTATCAAATCTGAACATCTTGGCACCTCACTTAAGTTAATCCTAAAGCTTTCTTTACGACATTGAGTAGTAATGGGTTTGATAACGCTGGTGAAAGAATCAGTAACAGATATATTACAACTATCATTAGCGAAGCACAAATCCCATACAGAATTCCGATATCCCTACCGAGTTTTTTTCCATATCTCTGGTGTATTTCGGAATTTGTGAACTCAATTTTTTCTTCTATATCATTCAATTTCTGGAGGATATTCTTGTAGTCCTCAGGGTCTACGATGACAATCGGTACTTTTTCTGCCATCTTATCACCTCATCACAAGAGGAGGAACAAGCACAGTAATCATTACAATTACAAAGCCGATCGTAAAACCGATCACACCTGTTGCGCCAACACCGGATTCAAGTTTCTGGTTCCTTGCTATGAGCTGTCCCCTGTACCGTATATCCTCTATGAGCGATTCTATGGCGGCCATTGAAGGAGCTACCACTGTGGGTACGCCTTTGCCGTATTCATATACTTTCTCTGCCATACTATTATCCTCCGCCTGCTATCAGAATTCCAAGAAGTGTCAATCCAACGACAAGACCGATCATTATACCTTCTATCTTTCCGGCATATATCCCTGACATCAGTTTGTTCATATTTGCAATGTCAATGGTCTGCTGTTGTATGCCTTTTATCCTTGCCTGGACAGTGGCAATTTCAGCGGACATCGGCTTGACTCCGCCTACTTCCTTTACTTCTTCCTTTTCGCCGACTTTGATTATCATCGGCTCGCCTGCAAAGGCTCCGGGGTCTTTTGCTGCAAGTTCTTTTATCTTTGCGATGATCGCAGCTTCGTCCTCGGTGCCGATCATTTCAACTACCTGGACCTGCGCCTGGAATCTCTTGATGGCATCATCAGGTAGGTTTTCGATGTAAGGTATCGCACCAGTAGAGCCTACAATCCTGTTATCTTTGATTCCGTTCTGATGTATCTTGACTATTGCTTCACCTGATATGTGACCTTTAACTTCAGATCCTGTTACGAGCAGGAACCGGATGTTGGGGTTGGAAATGACATTTGCAACTATTTTCTCGATACCAAGGTTCTCAGTTTTGTGCGGTCCGGTGATGGATGCGCCGGCTGCTATTTGCGCCGCGCCCTTAAGATGTGAACCGCATGTTGTTACTGCTACGGGATTTTCAGGATTTCCCGCATCATATTCACCTTTAACAACAGGCCATCCTGCTGCTGGTTTAACTTTATTTACCATTTAGATCCCTCCAAGCTTCATCATTATCAGCAATAAGAAGGACACTATGAATCCTATTACTGCGCCGTAGAATGCATTTGTAACAATTCCCGCATTATAGGAAGCTTTCTCTCTTCCCGGGAACATGTTCAATAATTTTGCATTCGGTTCAAGCTGGTTCATCATGTCAGAAACGATCTTATCCAGTTCATCCAGTTGTGTTTTCACAGCGTCAAGTGAATATTCCACAACATCATCTTTTTCTTCTGCGATCACACCTGTTGTTGGATTCAATATCAGGTGCAGTTCCGGGGCAACTCTTATATGGCTCATT
>JAPMTY010000012.1 GCA_026552835.1 Candidatus Methanoperedens sp. | reverse complement strand
TTCTTTTTATTCAGACTTGTTATTGTTTTTGTAAATCTTTCCCATTTGAGTCCTGCTTTGAATGTGCCTTTTACCATGAAATTCATAATATCACCTGAACAGGCGTTCGAGTTGTACTCAATCAGATATATAACTACTGTTTTCTGGAACTGTAAAATAGTTTGGTTTTGACGAAAAATATTAGCCACGAAGGCGCAGAGAACACAGAGAAATAATGACTCTGTGACCTCCGTGTCTCAGTGGCTATTTTGCTTTTTGATTTAAAGGATTTTACACCCACGTTTTCTTGAAAATCGATGGAATTACCAGATAAACATTTCAAGCGCCAGCACAAGGCTTGCCCCCAGAATCGCTATGGGAGTAATAAATAATCCGATTTTCAATAGGTCCGTCATTGTCGTGCTCCATCCATATCGCCGCCCGCTTTCAAGCCAGAGAATCCCGGCAAGCGCGCCGAACGTTGTGAAATTCGCGCCAAGATTTGAGCCTATGACCAGTGAATATCCCATCGCCGTGTTCATTTGCGCGGACAAACCTGCATGCTGTGTTATAGATATCATCATGGCGGTCATGGGTATGTTATTGACGAGGTTGCATAAAAAAGCAGAGAAAAGAGACACTGTGAAGATTGCAGCAGTCATATTACTGCTTAAATGCGAAAACAGGAATTCCCCGGCGTTATCTGCGGCGCCGCTTACCTCAATCCCTTTTACCACTATGAAAAGGCCGATAACGAAAAGTACGACATTCCATGAGACTTTCCGCAAGCGCATGGTCGGGCGCCGCTCAAATAGCAGCAGGATTAAAGCGCCGCCTAAAGTCACGATAGAAAGAGGTATCCCGTAATGGTTCGCAACGCCGCCAAGTAAAATAACTGCAAGCAGGACTGCCAGACCGAGTCCTATAAGGAATTTATTTTTAATTTGTGTTCTTCCATTATTCAGGGAGCTGAAAGTCTCAGGTATCTGTTTCCTGAAAATATACTTCATCAGGTAATAATTTACAAAAGCAGCGGCTAATGTCGGGAGAATCATGTATCCTGTGAAACCGAAAAAATCAAGTTTGAAGCTGTCGCCGATCAATATATTGGTCAGGTTTCCGATATACAGCGGCATTGAAAATGTGTTTGCCGCAAAAAACGAGACATACATGTAGGGTTTCGGGTTAATACCCGCTTTATTGCAGAAAATAAGTATTATAGGCGTGGTGGTCAGGATAACAACGTCATTTCCGGCAAAAAGGGAGATAACCGAAACTACAAGGAAGGTATATAAAAAAAGCCGCTCTCCGCTGTTTTTTGATGCGTAGATCGCCCTTGAAGCGCAGTACTCAAAGAAACCGTAATCGTCAAGCAGGGTTGAGATTACCATCAAAGTCGCAAGTATCATGACCACGTTCCATGTGGTCACAAGCGGCTGCGGCATTTCCACGGTCGAAATACCGAGCGCTTCAATTATATGATGCGGCTTGAGTAAAAAAACAATTGTAATTGCGGCGCCGATTAAAGCAGCACCGGCTTCATTGATTCCCTTGGGTTTTAAGACTATCAGTGCGTAAGTAAATACAAAAACAGCAATAGCCAGAATCTGACTCAATTTCGCCTATAAGCGCTCTTCTTTGAATTCTTTGCACTCACGGCCGGTTTCATACACGTTTTTCTTCATCAGTGTGCAGGAACCGTCGTATTGTTCCCTATTGCTTCCTTTTACTTTAGTTGAGAAGTATCTGCAGTCGACACAATACTTCAAGATTCATCCTCCATGTTGTGATCAAAAATTAGCATAAAATTTTCGGTATATATTTTTAATTATAAATATCAAAAAATCTATTCGCGTTTTTTTCCTTGGAAATAAATTTAAGAACCAAATCCTTCACTAAAATCCAATATAACCAAACTCATTAATAAATCTTACCCCTAATCATGCTATAGGTTTGCAACAGCCATTATGTTCAAGGAAGGTATTAACTGCTAAGTGACCGGAATGTATTAACCCGGAATCATAAAAAAATCAGGCTCAAAATGACGGACTACCAGGAATTCATATTTAAAAACCTCTACAGGCTGGACGGTTATCGCGCATACTTTCCACGCAGCAACCCGACATTTAATAATCCGGGATTCGAAGATGCAAAATTGCGGGTGCTGATTGCCAGGCTGTCCCCATTTCCGAATATCCGCGAATCCATAACCCATCATTTCCTGTTCCAGGAAGCGAGAAGAGCGTTACCTGATGCGTATATTGATTATGCCTTTTTCCCGAACCCGAAGAACATCCAGCTTTTTGCCGATAACAACATACCATTTTTCCTGGGCATTCAATCGCTTCGCTCGATATCGGATTTTGACCTCGTGCTTGTATCCAATTCTTTCACTCTTGAATTATTCAACCTGCCTTATCTTTTTATGAACACGGGAATTCCCGCAACTAAAAAAGAAAGGCGCCCGGCCAGGCCTATCGTTGTCATGGGCGGCTCAAATGCTCTTATGGCACAGTGTGCGATTTCTCTTGAAGGTGACTCGTTTGTCGATGCCCTATACTTCGGGGAAGGCGAAGGCGCTGTGCAAAAAATCGTATCAATAATAAACGAAAAAAAGGATTGTCCTAAACCAGAATTACTCAGGATTCTTGAGAAAGAGATACCAGGTTTCTTTGATGTCAGGCTTCCAATCCCTGAAAGCGCATGTGCCGCACCTCCGAAAGCCCCCGATGCTTCGCATATCCTTACCGATTATCCGATACTGAACACAGACATTGAAAATACCGCAAAACTCCAGATTACACAGGGCTGCTCTTGCTTTTGCTCTTTCTGCTTTGAAGGAAATACAAGAAAACCTTTCAGGGAGTATGCGCCTGGGGATATACTGGAAAAGGCGCTTGAAGTAAAAACAAAACATGCTCCGACAGAATTTGATTTCCTGAGTTTTAATTTCAACATGCACACTGGAATATCGCGGATTATAGCAGACTTAAACGAAGTAGCGAAGTTCGTGAATTTCAAGAGCCAGCGCGCTGATATAATAGCGATGCGGCCTGAACTCCTGAACATCGAGATTCTATCAGGCAAACGCACATACACGCTCGGGGTCGAAGGAATCAGCGACAGGATGAGGCGCTATTTACATAAGAGCCTCAACGAACAGGAACTTTTGAAGGCTCTTGAACAAATATATGCAAGAAAACCAAGGCAGCTGAAATTATTTTTCATGATAACCGGGCTTGAAAATGACAATGACCTGAAAGAATTCAAAGACTTCATAATGAAGCTCAAGCGGCTGAAAATCGGGTTATCCCCGGGATGCCGGACTATTATGAGTTTCGGGCTGCTTGTGAACCTCCCTTTTACGCCGATGCAGTTTGCTCCAACCATAAAAGACCCGGACAGCATAAAAAAAATAAAAGGCGATTTGAAAAGGGATTGCGAAACCAACGGTTTTGAATTCAGGATTGCGCAGGATATGGAGGATTTCCTCGTATCACAGCATATCGCGCTTGGCGGTTTTGAATGTTTTAATGTCATATTCGATTTCGCAAAAAAGGGAGGATACTTTGACGGGGAACATATAACCGGGGATAAAAATGCGCTAATTTCATCGCTGCGGTCTGCATCCGGTGATGGCTTATATGCCTCCAAGGATGAAAATTACGTTTTTCCTTTTGAGAACTTAAAAGGCGCGCCTGCCAAATCATTCCTTTACAGGATGTACGATGAAGCCAGGAACTTCAAGGACAGCGGTTACTGCCTCCAGGAAAAAGGGGAATGCATAGGATGCGGGGGCTGTGAAGACCGCAAACTTTCAAGGCTTCCCGAAGTCGGGCTGGAAGATATAGAGAGGCTCAAAAAGACAGTGGAACTGAAGAAAAGGCCGCAAACTGTGCAGGCGGTTGTTACGATAAAAGAAGAGGGAAGATTCCTGACGCCTGAGGCAAAATGCGCTTTTACAGGCAGGGCTGTTTTTGAGCATATACCGTCTCTTGCTAAAGATTATCTTGCGTGCAGGCAGGTGCAGAATATGCCAGCCTCGAAAGGATACGGGTTTTTATTCGGGCGATTCCTGTACGATTTTGAGTTCATGGTTTCATCCGATGTTTTCCTTGGGTATCTTGAAAAGAACATAATCGAATCCCCGCTTCTGGATATTTCAAGAATTTCGGAGAAAGAGATCGGAAATAGTTTCAGGATAACATCGGTATGGAAGGACGTATCAAAGTACAGTTTCCAGAACAAATTACAGGGTTTCATGCTTGAGAACGGGATGGGGTTTGATATAAGGAAAACAGATGTGGTGACTTATTTTGAGGTGGCTGCAAAGGACAGGAAGAAGAAGCTCCTGAATTCTGCTGCGCTGCGGCAGGATAACGGCAGCGTATCACTGGAGATAGAAACGGGGTCGAATTTTAGCATCGTTTCGCTGCTCAAACATCTTTTTGGGGAGGAATGGATGGATGCAAGAGTGGAAAGCAATTAAATGCCAAGCGACCTCATCATTTCCCCGATATCCGTTGTCGGAGGCCTGCAACTGAAATCCCGGCACACATAGGCAGTAGCTTTGCCTTCGATGCTTTGCATGTGTTTCGCATAAGCTGCGAGATTGACAATTTCAGGTTCCTCACCGATTGGGCGGAAAATCACCACTTTTCCATGTATAAACTCCCTTCGCAAAGCAGCAAGCATATTTTTTGTATCCTGATCATGCAAGTCCCCGGCGATAACGACCTCTGCTGTTGGCCCAATCGCAAAATCCAGAGCCGTCATGAGCATAGTATAAGCAGCGGGGGACTGCCTGGCGCTCCCTGAGAATGCTTTTCCAATCAACGCTGCTTTCTTCTCAAATTCAGGATTGCCTGTCATTTTACCCAGCCTGACCAGGTTCAACATTGCCACAGAATTCCCAGAGGGGACAGCGCCGTCATAAATGTCTTTCTTTCGCATGAGAATACTCTCGGCATCATCTGCCGTGAGGTAAAAACCCGAGTTTCCCCCATCCCAGAAATGTTCCACAAGGTTATCATTAAGCTCAAGCGCAGCTTTCAGGAATCGTATCTCAAATGTGGTTTCGTAGAGTTCTATCAATCCCCAGATAAGAAATGTGTAATCATCCAGCAGGGCAGGAACCGCAATTTCACCATCCCTGTAGCGATGATAAAGCCTGCCGGCTGCGTTACGCATTTTTGAAAGAATAAAATCCGCTCCCTTTTGGGCTGCCTCAGCATACTGGTAATCTTCAAAAACAGCCGCCCCCAGGGCGAGCGCGGCTATCATCAAGCCGTTCCAGTCTGCCAAAATCTTATCATCCTTGCCAGGATGAATGCGTTTTTCCCGCGCATCATAAAGTTTGCCCCGCGCTGCTTCGATACGCTCTTCCAGTTCTTTCACTGAAATTTTAAAATTGGACGCATGCCATGAAAGCGGTTTTGTCAGGTGGAGTATATTTCTTCCTGTATTTTTCCCTTCAGGAAAATTGCCGTTTTTACTGATACTGAAGACCTTTCTTACAAGCTCTGCTTCATCCCCGGAAAGAACTGTGCGGATTTCCTCCTCCGTCCATACATAGAATTTCCCCTCCTCACCTTCGCTGTCCGCATCTTCACCTGAATAAAATCCACCTTCTTTTGAGGTCATATCGCGTAGCACGTAGGTAAATATCTCCTGACATGTTTTTTTGTATTCTTCCTTCCCTGTTGCCTGATAAGCTTCTATGTAGGCCATTGCAAGCAGCGCCTGGTCATATAGCATTTTTTCAAAGTGCGGGACAAGCCACCCTGCATCAGTGGAATACCTGTGAAATCCAGATCCAATATGGTCAAAAATCCCGCCCATACGCATCGCAGAGAGTGTTTTTTCAACAATGAATAGCGCCATTTTATCCCCTGTGCGCTTCCAGTAACGGAGAAGGAACATGAGGCTGTGAGGTGTCGGGAACTTGGGCGCATCGCCAAAACCGCCATGCTGTTCATCAAACAATGCCAGGAGTTGTTCATACGTCTCATGAAGAGCTTCTTCGTCTAATTCTTCACCCGGGGATTCTACTGTCTTTAGAGCCTGTACGCTATTATTTGCGGCTGCTTCAACCTCGTTTCTCTTTGTGTTCCAGTAGTCTTTTAATCGCGGTATCATCTCAAGCATCCCGATCCGCCCGAATTTACTTTCTTTAGGGATGTAGGTAGCAGCATAGAAGGGTTTTTTGTCCGGCGTTATAATCATATTAAGAGGCCAGCCGCCGCTTCCTGTCATCCTCTGGCATGCAGCCATATAGATGCTGTCAATGTCAGGCCGCTCTTCACGGTCGACTTTTATGCTCACAAAAGAATCATTCATCAATTCTGCGACCTGTTCATCCTCAAAGCACTCTTTCTCCATGACGTGGCACCAGTGGCAGGTGGAATATCCGATTGAAAGGAAAACCGGTTTATCCTCGGTTTTTGCTTTCTCAAATGCCTCTTTCCCCCAGGGGTACCAGTCCACGGGATTGTAGGCATGCTGAAGCAAGTACGGGCTTTTTTCATTGATGAGCCGGTTAGGTCTTTTTTCACTAACTCCCTTATTTTCCATCAATATTATTCTGCGTCAAGGGTATATAATTTATCAGCAAATGTCGATGATAGCAAAAATAGGGAAAGCATCCGGGCAGTGAAGGAATTTAACAAGCTGTAAAATAGTTTGGTTTTGACGAAAAATATTAGCCACGAAGGCGCAGAGAACACAGAGAAATAATGACTCTGTGACCTCTGTGTCTCGGTGGCTATTTTGCTTCTTCTGCATTTTATGTTGGGCAGACGAAAATTTTACTTACAGGAAACTATAAATCTATTCCCCTTCAATATTTTGTTAGTAGCAATTGAAGTCCGGGGAGGTGACAAAAATGGCTAAGGAAATTTCGTGTAAGTCGGCGGGGATGGACTGTCCTTTCATGCTTCGCACCGAGAGTGACGATGAACTTGTATCGTTCACCCAGCAGCATGTTAAGAAAGTTCATAAAAAGGATATCTCAAAGGCGGATGTCCTCAAAATGGCAAAGAAGGTGTAGGCATTGCCTGCACTTATTTTTTTTCGTAACTTAATATGGCCGTCTCATCTGTTTTCCACAAACCGTGCATGTCGTTGTTATATGCGTACCCTGAAGCCTTGTGCGTGCGGTTGCGCCCTGCACCAGGTAAGCATGGCAGTGTTTGCAAATCCTGTGCTTTAATTCCGGCGGCATCCTGACGCGGTATCTCATCCCGATGCGGCGTGCCAGTCCAACATACCTGTTGCTGAGTTCTGGGTGGTTTTTGAATTCATGGTCTGCAAGCTCAAAAAGCAGGTGCATGCGCTCGTACGCCATGTCCTTTGCCCAGTCTTTTTGTTTCTTGCGCATGGTGGGGTGTAATTGTTGGGTGAAGTACAAATAAGTGTGGATAATTTACGAAAGCACATCTCCCACCGTAAACGCCAGCATGCACAAACTCACCGCCGCATTCACATTAAAGAATGCTACCGGAATATTCTCAAAATTATCAGCCTTCACAAGCGTATGCTCATACCATATCAGCAATGCAATAACCACCAGCCCAACCTTAAAAACAACCCCGAGCTTCAGCACAAACATCAACCCGACAAGCAGCGCCAGCATCAAAACATGCGCAGCAAACGACAATCCGAGCGCCGACTTTACCCCGAATACTGTCGGCACTGAATAAAGCCCTTCTTTCTTATCAAAATCAAGGTCCTGAAGCGAGTATATCATATCAAACCCCGCGACCCACAAAGTGACAGCAAAGAGCAATAGCAGCATCGCAAGTTCAGGCGCGCCGAATGGGATATTGAATATGCCGGTTACCGCAAGCCAGCCCCCCACGGGAGCATAACCGAGATTAAGCCCGAGGACGAAATGCGGGAGTGGTGTAAACCTTTTAAGATACGGATAGATGATTGACGTAATGGGAATAATGGGCGAAAGTGCAAGGCACAGCGGGTTTAGTTTGTACGCTGAATAGAACAGCAGGACGTAGGAAACCAGGATTATTCCCCATACCTCATGCAACTTTATTCTTCCTGATGGCAGTTCACGATTCGCAGTCCTCGGGTTTTTCGCATCTATATCCCTGTCAACCAGGTTATTCAGCGCCATCGCAGCGCTCCTCGCGCCTATGAACGCAAGCCCGACCCAGAAAAGAATGCGAAGTTCAGGAACCCCCCTGCTCGCAAGGAAAGCGCCGAGATATGCAAATGGGATGGCGAACAGGCTATGCTTGAGAACCACAAAATCAGCGTATAATTTAAGTTTTTGAAGCATCACAAATCTTTTCTCTTATCACCGATATTATCACCCTGATACAAATGATTAACCTTTACTTTATCGGCTCTGCGGGAAGCGGCAAATCCTCGCTGACAGGCGCATACCTGGGATGGATGCAGAACCATGGGTATGATGCGATTACGGTGAACCTCGACCCGGGCATTGAAAATGCGCCTTATGTTCCTGATGTGGACATCAGGGACTGGATAAAATTGCGCGATATTATGAAAGAACATGGTGTCGGGCCAAACGGCGCGCAGATAATCGCTGCCGATATGCTCGCCATGAATATTAATGAAATGAAAGATATTATCGAAAGCTTTGAAACAGATTATGTCATATTTGACACGCCCGGGCAGATGGAATTATTCGTGCTGCGGCAATCCGGAAAATACCTGGTCGATGCTTTTGGCGCAGATAAGTCGATAATCGGCTTTCTTTATGATCCTATAATATCAAGAACTCCCTCCGGTTTTATTTCATTGATGCTCCAGCAAGCTTCTATCCAGGTGAGATTCAATGTGCCTTTCCTCAATATTCTCACAAAATCCGATTTGCTTTCTGAGGAAGAACGCGGGGAAATATCGGGCTGGAGCAGGGATTTAATGGCGCTTGACGGCGCAATCAATAGCGAACGGCCAACCATGCGAAGCCAGTTGAGCATAGAGTTTCTGTCTGCCCTTAAATCATTTGGAGTAAGCCAGAATTTAATTCCTGTATCATCGACTTACGGCGCGGGCATGGAAGATATCTACAATTCAGCACAGCAGATATACCACGGCGGGGAAGACCTGAGCAGGGATTAGGGATAGCAAACTATTTATGCTGTAAAAATAAATTATTTTTGATGTCGGTAAACTATGAACTCCTCAGGAAACTGTATCCGGAGTGGGAAAGCCCGAATCCTCCTTTCCTCTTGATAGTGAAGATATTCCTGATAATCGTACTTTTTCTTATAATTCCGTATATCTACATAAAGTGTATCGAGGGAAGGCTTTCTGCCTTAATGGAGAAAATCCGGCATGACATCGGCGCTATACTGTATCCTCCCAATACCATTTAACGCAAAATCCCCAGTCTTTAATCCGCTCCAAGCTCTTTCCATATCTTATCCACGCGCGCTTTCACTTTTTCATCCATAATTAAAACGTCAGGCCATTCCCTGTTGAAGCCCTCATCCTTCCCCTTCCGCGTAGCATCTATACCCATTTTTGAGCCAAGATTCGGCAGCGGTGAGGCATGGTCAAGTGTATCGGTTGGCGCCCTGTCGATTATCGTGACATCCGCCGCCGGGTCCATGCGCGTAGTTGTCGCCCAGAGTACTTCTTTCATATCCTGCACGTTCACGTCGTCATCCAGCACGATAATTGTCTTTGCGAACATCATCTGGCCCATTCCCCAGAGCGCGAACATGACCTTTTTAGCATGACCCGGATACCGCTTTTTTATTGACACAATGCAAAGGTTGTGGAACACGGCTTCAACCGGCAAATTGATGTCAACGATTTCGGGAAGCTGGGTCTTCATGAGAGGAAGGAATATCCTTTCCGTTGCTTTGCCAAGATACGCATCTTCCATCGGCGGGATTCCAACAACTGTTGCGTGATAAATCGGGTTTTTGCGATGGGTGATGCAGGTTATGTGGAACACAGGGAATTCATCAGCAAGCGAATAATAGCCCGTATGGTCACCGAAAGGACCCTCAACGCGCCGTTCCTTTCCATCCACGTATCCTTCAAGTATTATCTCTGCATGAGCAGGCACATAGAGGTCAATGGTTTCGCATTTGACAAGCTCAACGTTCTTCTTTCGAAGAAAACCTGCGAACATCATCTCATCGATATTATCGGGCAGCGGCGCAGTGGCTGAATACACAACAGCCGGGTCGGCGCCGATGGCGACGGCGACCTCTATTTTTCCATCTTCCGCCGCATCCGCATAATCCCGCGCGCCGTGTTTATGGATATGCCAGTGCATGCCTGTTGTTTTGCCGTCATAGACCTGCATCCTGTACATCCCAACGTTCTGCTTCCCGGTTTTTTGGTTTTTTGTGAAAACAAGAGGCAGAGTGATAAACCGCCCGCCGTCCCCTGGCCAGCATTTCAATACCGGAAAATCATCAAGCGAAAAGCCATCTCTTAGAATGACTTCCTTGCATGGCCCGCTGTTTACATGCTTTGGAGGGAAGGAAGTAATCTCTGCAACTTTCGGAATCATCTTGATACCTTCCCAGAGGCTTGACGGCGCTTCGAATTCCAGCAGGTTCCGGATTCGCTCGCCGATTTCATCAAGGTTATTGACGCCAAGAGCAAGGCACATTCGTTCCATTGTGCCGAAAGCGTTGGCAAAAACCGGGTGGTTATAGCCTTTGACATTCTCGAATAACAGCGCAGGGCCGTTATTTTTTACAACCCTGTCCAGGATTTCGGTTATCTCAAGCTCGGCGCTTACTTCGGTTTTTATGCGTCTGAGCAGCCCTTTTTTTTCGAGTACTTCGATGAATTCGCGTAAATCTTTGTACGCCACTATACGACCCCGCTGTCATCCGACACATTATTCTTTGAGCCGGCTTTTTCAAGGCATGCCCTGTGGATGTATCCGAGCTGCTTCTTTTTCCAGTTCTTTGATTCGTTGCTCATGCCTTCCAGAGGCTCATATACGATAAGCATGTTTTTCGCATCCTCGGGAAACATGAGTTTCACAAAATCGCCGCATAGCAGGCATTTTTTCCACCGTGTGTATTTTCGTTCCGCCATAATGATACTTACTGCGTTACGGGAATATATAAAGATGCCGTTACGGTATTTTTATCAAAGATTCCCGTTACGGAAATTGATTGAAAACCTGGTGATATTTTACATCACCCGTAAACTATAAATACTATCGTTCGTATATACACGAATTGCGTGGGCAGAAAAGCAACTTTTTTTACATACCACCACCATAATCCCTTTCTGCCCACAACTCCTCATAATCACGAATTTAATGCCGTTACGGAAAATTAATGAGTATATTCCGTTACGGTATTTAGTAGATATAAATCCGTTACGGGATATTCGCCAAAATATTCCGTAACGCAATATAAATTCATAACATATCCAGCGGGCTTTTTATCTTCTTAATTTCTTCGGATGACACCTGTGTATAAATCTGCGTCGTCTGTAAATTCGAGTGCCCGAGGAGCTTTTGTATTTTCCTGATATCCACGCCGTTTTCAAGCAGGTGTGTAGCGAACGATTTATTTTTTATTTTGTTCATCACAGAATATTTAAGTTAGTTTGTAATATTAATATCTAAAACGTAATCTACTAAATTTAATAAATCATTAGGAAATTTTGTTAATGACTAAAAAAAATAGTAAAACTAAGATCAAACCGCGTTCAAAAATATTTCCAGAACCAATTGGGAAAACAATTCCAATTAGTGAAGATTTAAATAATATATTTATTTATTTTTGTAATAAATCTCATATTTTAGATTCTAGACTAATTCCCTTTTTAGAAAAGGAATCTGAATATGAATGGACCTCTAGAACGGTTAAGACTTTTAGAGATGTTGGAATACCAGAAGATAAAATTTATGCATTTATAAAAACTCAGAGAATATTAAGTGAAGAAAATATCAAGTATTTAAATGAGGAAGAGATTCAAGAGTGGAACGATGCTATTGATAAGTTCAAAAGATCCAAAGATAAAAATAAATTAATCGAAAAGGCATTAAATAGTCTTTCAAGGGATAAAGAATGCCCTGATTTATCTAAAAAAGAATTGAGTGCTTTATTTGATTTGAGAAATTTTCATCCCGTTTTAATTGATAGGTGTAGAGATACTTTTGTTAGTAACCATATGAAAGAGACTGTAATAAATGGCATTATAGCGGTTCTCAATGAAATAAAAGAAGTCACAGGAAGAATTGATTTAGATGGGGCTGATTTGATAAATAATGTATTTTCTCCTGACACTCCAATTTTGGCAACAGGCTCTTATGAATTGGGGGATGACACAGAACAGCGCGGAATACACTCTCTTTTCCTCGGCTTTGTTTATGCTATCAGAAATCAATTTTTGCATCGGGATATTTATTTAGAAAACCCGCTTATAACAATAGAATATCTATCATTTTTCAATTTTTTATTAATTATACTAAACGGTCTTAAATTAAAGGAAGAGGAAGAGTCGCATAAATCTTCTACTGATACTTAATTTTAAGACTTTAAAATATGAAGAATACCAGATGGAGATTCGATATAGGAATTGAAGTGATACATTCCGTTACGCAATATTAGAGTGTATCTAGTGGACTTCTTATCTTCTTAATTTCTTCGGATGACACCTGTGTATAAATCTGCGTCGTCTGTAAATTCGAGTGCCCTAAGAGTTTTTGAATTTTCCTGATATCAATACCATCCTCCAGCAGATGCGTAGCAAAAGAATGTCTTAGAGTATGCACATGAACATCTTTTTCAATACCTGCACGTTTTGCAGATACTTTTATTGCATACTGTATGCCTCGCGGGGACATCTTCCTACCATTTACCGTAAAAACATAGTCTTCGTTCTTAGGGCATGTTTTTTCTTTAAAATCAAGTAGGTCATTTTTAAATCTCTCAGAGATAATAAAAATTCTATCTTTTGCACCCTTTCCCATTCGTACCCATCCAATATATTCATCCAGATCTAAATCTGAGTATTTCAAGTTAATACATTCTGAAAGCCTGAGACCCGTTGAGTATAGCAATTCGATTAGCAGCCTGTGCTTTTCATTTTCAGTATTATCAAGCAAATCTTTAATCTCTTTTCGGCTCAAGACCACAGGCAGCCTTTTCGATGCTTTTGGCGTTTTTATTCGCGACAGGTTTTTTCCAAGCATGTCGGTATAAAAAAATTTCAGTGATGCTTTTATCAACGCAATTGAAGCGTTTGACAGCGAATGGTCGGAAATTTTGTACCCAAGAAATTCCTTTATGTCATCATCAATTATTTCTTCAGGGGATTTTTTTATATATTCAAGGAACTTGCGGTTGTAGAAGAGGTACATCTTTGATGTCTGCTTTGAAAATCCCCGGAGTTTCAACTCGGTTTCAAGTTTTTTTAATGTTGATGGCATTTCACCTGTCATAATACTCTGATTTTGGCTTTCTTGGTATATAAAAACTGCGTATAATATATCTTATACGCAGTTTTTGAAATTTTTAGCGGTTTTTTGATTATTTGACCGGGAAATTAACGATTTTACCCGGAAAACCAGGAAAGTCCATGACATGGCTATAAATGGTTGAATGAATAACGAAGATTTGCCATAAATTAAAATAAGAGGTTTGAATAAAAATAATACATGGAATTTCCGTAACGGAATTAATTTTTAATAATTGCCGTAACGGGATTATTTAATAAATTCACCGTAACGGGTTTTGTTCTCTAAACTCCGTTACGGAATACGAGAGATTATACCAGCCGGGAAAGCCTGGAAGCCACAGGTACAAGCAAAACCCATACAAGCAAACCGAGAGCAAGGCTTTTGGTAAGTCCTATTCGCTGGGTGAGCAGGATCACTGTGAATATATATGCAAACCATGGTATATTCCCCAGCACTAGCCCTTTTGCAAAATCAACAGCCGCATTTTCGCCGACTGCACTGCCGACTATGAGCAGGCTTACTATGGTTGCCGAGGGTATGGTTGCAATGATGCCGCCGAGTTTGGGGTCAAATGCTTCTGCTATCCATGTTGTTCCGGCTATAACTCCGCCGCCTATAAGAAATCTGATTAAGAGGTCGAAATACATAATGGATTATTGGAAATGCATAATAATAAAGTCTATGAGTTTTTTCCGTTACGTGAAGTTTATTATTTAATTGCGTAACGGGAATTCTCTAATAAAATTGCGTTACGGATTTATTGGATATCCAGTGTTCGGAATTTTTAAAAATTATGAATTTTTTGATGCAGCAATATTTATTTTCTTATCTCCTAATTGAGTTCTCATGTCTTTACTAGCCCATGAAGAACTGATTACCCTCGTCAATCAAAAACCACCGCTTGTTGACCAGATGATAGACCCAAATGTTCAGGTGCAACCCAACGGTATCGAATTGACGCTGAAGCTTGTGGAAATTCACGAAGGCTCAGGTTCGATCGCTTTTGACAATTCCGAAAGAAAACTCCCTCAAACAAGAGCCATGGATTTTGACGATGAAGGATGGATTCACCTGCCCAAAGGCAGCTACAAAATCGTATTCAACGAGATAGTGAACATACCGAAAAATATTGCAGCCATCGCAAAACCCCGCTCAAGTCTGCTGCGTTGCGGCGCGACTGTAGAAACCGCTGTATGGGATGCCGGATACAGCGGCAGAAGCGAGAGCCTGCTCGTTGTTTTTAATGAGAATGGCTTTAAATTAAAAAAAGATGCGCGCGTTCTGCAGCTTTTGTTTTTCAGATTGAACAAAGAAGTAGGTAAGGGCTATGCAGGCAGATACCAGAAAGAAAATATCTGATTTTTTGAATAAACTGCTACCCCAAACATAAGATAGTGAACATGCGCAACAGTCAGACATGATAACACATCCCCGCCTTATTCTACTAACACATTTCAACTGCAGCCATCTGGCTTATTGGAACATTTGCGATTTCTTTAGTATCAATTTTAACAATCTTAAGAAAAATAGGAGAACGCACGATTTTGAAATTATTTTCCGCTATGTAAATCAGTTCAATTGTTTTCCCTGTAACACCCGCCTTTAACAGTTTCACTCTCTCCTCTGGGTTTTCTAACATTGATTATCACATCCCTTCTATCAATTACTATAAAACCCGTTTTTCCCTATTGAATAAATAAACTCTATTGTTATTAAATATTGCGGTATCTATAAGAAAATGCATAGCTATTATTTGAATACAAGTTCAATTCGCCTGCTATGCCACTGAGACGGCTATTTTTGTGGTGTGCATATCTTTATGTTAAAAGCCAAAAATCCCTTAAACCCTTAAATACAAGCATCCACATAATTCCTTCAATGAAAAGCTCCGAGATACTCACCTGTTTCCAGTGCGGCACATGTACGGGAAGCTGCCCCTCTGGCAGGTACACAAGCCTCAATGTCAGGAGAATTATCAAAGATTCCAGACAGAAAGACATCTCAGACGAACTTGAACTCTGGATGTGCACTACATGCTACAACTGCCAGGAAAGATGCCCACGGGGAATTAAAATAACCGACGAGATACTAAAACTCCGTAGCATTGCCGTGAAAAAGGGAAAAGTGCTCCCCGCGCACAGGATTGTATGCAGGTATCTTATCGAAACAGGACATGCCATCCCGATCGATGACATGCACCTTTCAATCAGGGAACAGATCGGGCTTGCACCTCCGGAAACTGTCCACAAATACAAAAAAGCGCTCAATGATGTAAAAACCCTTCTCAAATCAACAGGGTTCGATGAGCTGATAAAAGAATGAAGGAATTATCTCTTTTTCTGGGATGCCTTATCCCGAATCGGTATCCGGGCATTGAAAAGGCGACAAAGCTTGTTCTTGATAAGCTTGAGGTAAAATGGAGCGAACTGAAAGAAGCTTCATGCTGCCCCGCGCCGGGTGTGTTTCGCTCATTTGATAAAATAACATGGCTCACTCTTGCATCAAGGAACCTTGTTCTCGCAGAGGAGAAGAACACGGATTTGCTGACAATCTGTAACGGGTGCTTCAGTTCGCTTCTGGATGCAAACAATATCCTGAAAAACGATGCAAGTCTCAGGAACGAGGTGAACGCCCACCTGAAAAAAATAAATAAGGAATTCATGGGAACGATTGAAGTGAGGCACATAATAGAATTCCTTTACAGGGATATCGGTCCTCTGAAACTTGGTAATTCAATAGAGAAACCACTTCCGCTCAGGGTGGCTGTCCATTACGGATGTCATCTCATTAAGCCTACAAAGGACAGGAAGCTCGGGGGCGCCGAATGCCCCGTGTTTTTTGATGAGCTTGTGGAGGCAACGGGCGCGACAAGCGTGCCGTACGAGGGCAAAACGAGCTGTTGCGGCGCCGGGGGCGGTGTGCGGTCTGCAATGCTTGAGACTTCGTTAAAGATGACGGAATACAAACTTGAGCGGATGAAAAAAGCCGGCGTTGACTGCATCGTGAATGCCTGCCCTTTTTGCCATTTGCAGTACGACGGCGGGCAGGTTGAACTCGCAAAAACCGGCAGGAAATATGACCTCCCCGTTGTTCATTACAGCCAGTTCCTCGGGCTTGCGCTGGGATATACGCCCGAAGAAGTAGGACTTCACCTTAATGCGATTGTGAGCGCAGAATTTGAAGAGAAAATAGCGCTGATTCAGAAAAATGATTAGAATTTAGTGGGCAGGGAGGGGGTTGATGGTGGTATGGTAAAAAGGTTCTGCCCACTATTCGTATATAGGCGAACATAATATTTAAAGGTTACGAATGAATTATTTCAGGGCGAATAATGCAGAGATGAATTGTTTGTATATCAGGGGTTCGATTGCTCTTTTCAGCTGGAATGCCCACGATATATAACCTCTCCGACTGCTTACAGACTGCAATAATATCTGCAAGAGTGGATTTGCCCATATATGGATACCTCTGAATCACTATATAGAGCCACTATCTAAAAAAAGCATACCAGTAAATTTACGCCGAGGTAGGGATTTGAACCCTAGCTTACCAGAAGGTAAAACAGGTCTCGAGCCTGCCGCGTTAGTCCGCTCTGCCACCTCGGCATAGTGTCTTTTTAATATAGTTTGTAGGCTATTAACCTTTGTAATACTCCATCAGGTGATTCATGAGGCTTGACTCTTATCTTGTTGAGATTGGCAATCTTGGTTCCCGCGGGCGTGCAAAACGCGCTGTCGTTGAGGGGCATGTGAAGGTCAATGGTAAGATTATCACCAAGCCATCGTTTGATGCTGCATATTCCGATAACATTGAAGTAACGGAGGGGCTTGACAAGCCCGCAGGCTACTGGAAATTAAAAGAGATACAGGAGAAGACCAATATTATTAAGGACGGAGATACGGTACTCGACATTGGCTCAAGCGCCGGAGGTTTTCTCATGTTCGCTTCGGAGATCGCTTCAAGTGTTCATGGCATCGAGTTCAGCCATGAGTTCCGTTCTACACTTTCAAAACTCGCGCATGAACGCCCAAATATAACCGTGGAATTCGGCGATGTATTTACAATACCTGTTGGAAAAGAGAAATTTGATGAATTTGATGTTTTACTTCTGGATATCACCGCAAGCCCTTTATCTTCTATAAAAGCTCTTGAGAATGTGCTTTCTGCTTTAAAAAGCGGCGGAAAGCTCTTACAGGTAATTAAATTGCCAAAAGACACGGACAGGGAACCGATACTCAGGAAGCTCACTTCCCTGGGATTGGAAATTACCGGAGTGCTTGAACCGGAGAAAAAAGAAGCATATGTCATTGCAAGGAAATTATAATGGAGCAATTTGATTTTGACCTGGAACGCATTTTTAAAATCATAAAAGACAAAAAATGCAAAAATATCGGCCTCCAGTTCCCTGAAGGTTTGAAAAGGCAGGGAATTTTAATAGCAAAGGAGATTGAAGAAAAAACCGGGGTAAATATAATTATTTCAGGTAACCCTTGCTTCGGGGCATGTGATATCGATACTATCCTTGCAGGAAACGTTGATTTGCTTTTCCACTTCGGGCATTCAAAAATGGGCAAACACGATAACGTGGTTTTTATTGAAATGCGTTCAAATATCGATGTCCTGCCCGCCGTTAAAATTGCACTTCCCATGTTAAAAACAAAGAAAATCGGTCTTGTAACCACGGTGCAGCATATTCATAAACTGGATGAAGTCTCAAAATTCCTGAGGGATAATGGAAAGGAACCGGTTATCGGGAAAGGAGATTTGAGAGTCAGTTATCCGGGGCAGGTCCTGGGATGCAATTTCACGACTGCGCGCATTGATTGCGAGGAGTACCTTTACATTGGCAGCGGGTTTTTCCATCCACTCGGGGTTGCGATTGCAACGGGAAAAAGAGTGATAGCGGCAGACCCGTATTTGAACCTGGCACAAGAGGTCTCTCCTGAAAAGTTCCTCCGCAAGCGAAGCGGGTATATCGCAAAGGCTATGGATGCAAAAGTCTTCGGGATAATCGTTTCAACAAAAAGCGGCCAGAACAGGATGACGCTTGCAAGACGGCTTCTTGAAATCGCAAATAAGCGCGGTATCTCGGCGCAAATTATCATGATGGACCTTGTAACTCCCGAACAATTGCTCGGATTCAAAGCAGATGCTTATGTGAATACGGCATGCCCGAGAATCACGATTGACGATTCGGAACGATTTCATGTGCCAGTATTGACGCCTGCGGAGTTTGAGATTGTGGTCGGGGAAAGAAAATGGGAAACCCTTGAAATGGACGAGATAATGGAAGAAACATAGTAGTTATTTTACTATTCAAATTTCACTATCAAATTTATATGGGCAACTATGGCAGGTATCTTTTCTTTTCAGGACTGCTAACCGAATGATTATACGGCGGCGGGGGAAGAATGGTAATATTTACAGTGGTATCCGTGTGGCATCCTTCGCATGTCCAGTATCCTCTTGAAATGAAACCGCTTGAGCCGTTTGCATTGCCCGGTCGCCCGAATGTTTCGCTTATTCCATAACTTGAAGAGAGATTGCTTGCCTGCAGGTAAAATGGCTGGTGTGCGTTTGGCAGGCTCAAATTGTAGCCGGCTGCCGTAATGTTGGGGAAACTCCCGAGAATCAATGGGCTGTTATCGGAATAAATCCTATTGCCGTGACACCTGTCATCATCGCATGATACCACTGTTGCCCCAGTATGCGTGGTTGCGCCTGCACCGAAAAGGGTAGCATTATGGCAAAACATGCATATTTCCACCCCGTCTATTTGCCCGTTCCTGTTCACGTCAAGGTTGACATTGGTGGTTTCAGAATAATTGCTCTGATTATGCCAGACGGTTCCATCCCACGTCCATAGAGAACCATCATACGCGGTTATCGAGCCGTTATATGCTATCCCTCCGAGTGAAAGATATGTGGTATAATTAGAATTTTCCGCCGCAGCTTTGTGTTTTTCATAAACATAACCGCTGGTTTGAATCTGCGATAATACATCGGAATGGCATTTTTCACATGAAATACCCGCCAAGTCGTAGAAAGAGTGCTGCCCTGCAAAAAGCGAAACCGTATTTGGCATCACGTATAAACCGAGTATCATCAAGGCAAAATATAAAATGATTTTCTTATTCATTTCATCACCCCGAACTGTTTGCAAAGAATTGTTTCGCATGCCTGTACAGGGTTGCAGTGTCGCCGGTTATGTAATGGGCAGACTGGTTCAATCCGCTGACGGTATTGGTTCCATCATCATGGATGGTGATATTGCCTGCATCATCGTAATTGGAATGGCAGTTGGTGCAGTAGATATTCTTCGTAAGGTTATGCGCTGCATTGATATTGTATATTTCAGTACTGTTAGGATTATAACCGTGGCATATACATCCTGCATTGGCGTGGGCGCTCGCGCTCACGATTGATACCTTTGTCGGATGGCATTTGATGCAGAAATCAGCCGCTGTTGCTGGTGTTGTGTTTTTATAGACTGTATGGCTTCCTGAGAATATCGCATACGTTGTAAACATGGAGGCGGCTAATAGTATCCCGAAAATCGCAAACAATAGCAATATTTTCTTCATTTTTACCTCATGAATATGTCTTGTCCGGATATGTATGGCAATAATTGCAGTCTATAGTCTTATTGTAACCATAACTGGCTGTCGCGTTGTTATATAATACCGAATCATGACAGACCGTGCAGTCAGTGATACTTACAACATTTATTCCGTTATAATTATATGGCGTACTTGTTATATTGTGCCTGTCTGTCTCATTCTTTGGATCACTCTGGTAGGCATGGCAGTCCTCGCATGCTTTTCTTGCGCCGGTATTATTGTGCCCTTTGGTATGGCAGTCCTGGCAAGCCAATGAACCGTGCGGGCTATTGTTGTACATTGTTGAATTGACAAATTGTTCCGGTTTTCCTACCCTATTCATATAGTCGAACGAGAAATGGCAGCTGGTACATATTCCTGTGGTTATACCATGCACAAATTCATTTATAGTATCACCTGACATGGATTTACCATGGCAGCCCTGGCATGTGGTATCGTTATAATCAGGTGTCAGGGAGTGGTTATAATAGCCGCTCACATTGTAAGGCGAATAGATTGAGGAGTTTGTAATCTCAGGAGGCACTGAAAGATTGACGCCCGTAAAGGCCTGAGTCATGTTAATGGTGTTCTTTCCGCTGTTGGAATAACCCTGATAATGACATCCTGCACACCAGTTGCCATTACTGGTAATAGATGAATTCATAATGTTGCTTCCGCTCCAGTTGGAAGGTCTCCCAAGGCCTGTCGAATTATGCCTTGAGTTGCCGTGGCAATAATCGCACATGCTCTCCTGGCTGGTATTGGTCCAATACCCCTGCTGCGTGCCGTTCCAGAAAGAACCATTCAACGAATTATTGTCGTGCTGGACGATGGAGACTTTTGGCGGCGTCTTTGAAAGCTTAGAATCCAATGTATTTTGCTGGTGGCAGTCGGTGCAATTTACAGCCGTCCGGTTCGCAGTAACGTAGCTGCCATTAGGCTGGAGATATGTCATCGGATGGATGTTTTTCTTGTTTGGACCTGTATGGCATTCCGTGCAATTAACCGTATTATTGTGTTCTTCTTTATATGTCGTCACAGCTCCGGTATAATTCGTGGTTCCATTTGATACATTCAGACCATGGCAGCCCAGACAATATGAGCTATTATACAAT
>JAPMTY010000068.1 GCA_026552835.1 Candidatus Methanoperedens sp. | reverse complement strand
AAGTTTTGACTGTTGCCCGGCCCGCAGGTTCTACTGTGAAACCCCGTCCTGTGGGGCTAGTGTCGGTGCAAGGGCTTTCCTGAAGGAAGGTTTTTGTATCTTAATTGCGGACAAAGGTCTAGGCCCGGAAGGGAGCAAACCGCCCGTGAACAACTAACGCTCATGGGGGCGCGGGGCGGAGGCGAGCCTGCGGTCAACCGGACAGCGGAAGGGACTACGACCTGAGGCATGCCCGCTACTTTTAATGATTAAAAAAAGGAGTTTGGATTTATTTTTACCTTCGCTTTGAAATAATGAGATAAACAATCATTAAAGAGATTATTATAGAACCAAAATCCAGAGATGCGACATTCTTCCTGTCCTGGCCGACGACCGGTGGATCAGAAACTATGGTAAAGTTTACCGGATAAAATTCACCCCACCTGTTATCTCTCTCCATTGAATGGATATAAATTGTATGCGTCCCGGTTGAAATACCGCTTGTATTGATTTCTGTAACTAACCGTTCAACCTGTGAGTCAAAAATCCCGTCAATGGGTTTAAGAGGTATTCCATGCCCCGGGCTGCCGGTTATATCTATGAAGTATTCAGCAGATCTTATTTTCATCCCAATACCGCCTTCGGCTGTTGCGGTCAATTTCACCGATTCTCCGCTATTGATAACACTCCGGGATAAATTAGCCTCACTTATTGAAGGCAGTATCTGGGGCCTGATAATCTCATGGGACCTTGGCATGTGACATAATTCGCAGGCAGAAAAGTATCCATGAGCTTCGTCGCTGAGATTTACTGCTCCATACGTCGGTTTATCCTGGTATGTATGACATGATGTGCAGTTCCTTGGCGTAACGTATGTTGGTGAATGGGTATTTGGTTCGGTTCCATCTGTATGGCACGCCAGGCATGCCTTATCAATGCTATCTGACATGGATGGATTATCTGGTGCTTCTGCATTCAGTGTTGAATGTTTTCCAAGCCGTGATGAAATAGCATTGACCTCTGGAATTCTAAGGTTCTTTGAGGAATCATGACATCCCACACAATCAGCCCAGTCCCTGGTATCAAAAAACAGGTTTGGAGTATGCAGGCTTTCAGGGATTTTTCCAAGTGTGAACCTGTCGCCCGGATGAAGCCAGCTGCTATTATACCCGAATTGAGTGGTGTTAGCAGTAGTCTTCAATACCTGTGTTGACAGGAGTTGCGAATCCTGAAGTACGATAAAATCTTTCTGCCCCAGGAAAACGTTTGAAACATTTGCAGTGAGGATGGTCATATTGGTATCAGCATACCCCTTGTACCTGACGCCAGGCACGTAGGTGAACACTGAGCCTGCGCTGACCACATCTTCCTCGACAGTTTCATTATTTATCTTAAATTCCAGCCATGCCTGCCTGTCCGTACTGGATGCCCTGAACTTCAAAGAGTAATTGTCAGCTATCTGCCATATCTGCCCGTCTTCCAGATATTTCTGGAAGTGGGGAACTGAAATAAACTTTCCCATTTTGCCGAGCTGGCCAAAGACATAATCTTCATCGTTTGAGTAAATTTTACTCATATTTTCTAATTTATGATCAAGTAACACTCCGGTATAATAGATTATATCCCGCCCGTTATCCTTTGCTTCCCTGTCTATAACCTTATACCGTTCTTTTTCATTAGAATACCTGTACAAGTGACAGGCAAAGCAGTCACTGTTATTGCTTTCCTTTTCTGTATGTGTCTTTCTTGGCCTGAATGCCTCTAATGTGATAAAACTTTCTTTAGCGCCGGTAAAGATGGAGTTTATGCGCACCGTAACTGCAGGTGTCTTGAAGGTTGCATTATCGATTGTGACCTCTCTCTCGTAAGTATATGGGTTATCCCGGCCAACCATAGCCTGGTCCACGATAATGTCTTTATTCATAATCTGGATAAGGGCATCTCCTCTCAAAGTTGATATTTGTATTAATTTTAAGGAGTACCCCTCGCCAAGATAGACAGTCTGCCCTTCAAACACGGTAAGATTGTTCTTTTCCTTATTCACCTCGATAGTACCTGTCCTGTCCTTATTAATCAGGGTGGCATTTCCCCAGTCCTCACTGTTATCCTTATCGAGATGGCAATAAATGCAATTGAAAGAATCCACTAAGTTATCTTTTGACCCGTAATGCGATGCTAGAGCAAGATTTGAATTGTTATCTGTTGTTATTAAGCTGTTTATATGGCAGTTCTGGCATTGCTCTGTTGTTGTTATATTGTAATTTGTAACATTATTCGGATTACTATTCAGGCTTGCGTTCTGGAAATGCGAATAAATCATTGTCTCGTTGTATTGTGACTGTGAAATCGAGTGGCAGTCATTGTTATTACAGTTCTTCGGTGTTTTGTATGTCAGGGGATGTCCTGCAGGTTCAGAACCATTTCCGTGACACGCCCAGCAGGCTTTGTTTAGCGGGTCCAGAGATGTGGAGTTGGTGGCATTGCTGTTTAAGTTTGCATGTACCCCTTGTTTCATAGAAGACGCCGTTATTCTCTTGTCCTGCGGCGCGCCGCTTCCGTTTATATCGTGGCAATTGATACAGTTGGCTCCGCCGCCTGCAACCACATTGTGCATGAATCCGGTTATATTCACACTTGAGGTCAGGCTCCCATGACAGTTCTTACAGGATGAATCATCTTTGTTTATACTGCTGTGGTTAAAATATGAAGGATTACTCTGGTTTGCCCCAAAGGTGGCATTTCCAGTAATTTCAGGCGGGACTAATAACGGTTCACCTGGAAAGTTAAAGGTACCGACTGTATCGTTATAGGTATTGGTTCCGTTTGAATACCCCTGCCAGTGGCATAGAGCGCACCAGGAAGTGTTTGCAGAGATTGTAGAGTTGACAGCGTTGTTTCCTTTTGACAGCGAAGGTCTGCCTAAAGCAGTGGAATTATGCAGGGTTATGCCGTGGCAGTAGAGGCACCAGGTAAGCTGCTGGCTATTATTCCAGTAACCCGGAGTTTGATTCCATTTTATGCCAGCGTTTATATCGTTGCTGTGGTTCACGGGTTCCGGAATCTGAGGGGGGTCACTTCCGGAGTACGCGCCCGAAAGGTTTTGTTGCAGCAAAATTTTCAAAAATGTAGAATTCTGGTGGCAGTTCGTACAGTTGCCTCTTGCCGGATTTGGATTAGTTCTATTCAGGGATATATACGAGGCGCTCTGGGAAAACACTTTTATGGCATGGGCATCCTGGCTGTGGCATACAGTGCAGCTCACGCTGTCGTTGTGGCGCTTGTATGCATTATGGCAGGCAGTGCACTGGGTGTATTCGGTAAAGTTATTCGTATTCGCAGGTATGGGGTCTGGTTTGCTTATATTGTGCGCGGGGCCATGACATACGACGCATGGAACAGAGGCTATTAAACTGGACTCCGTACCGTTGTGTGCCGTAAGTGGGGTTCCGTTATCAAAATTATAAGAATAAACTGAGATATTCTTTCCCGTGACATTAGCGGCTGGTCCTGGTATCAGATCAGCAAGCGTGCTTATATTTGTGAGGTTGTTATTGTAGATAGGATGGCAATCATAGCAGCTTGGTATTTTTGGAACACCTGCTCCACCGCCAAGTGTTAAATTAGTCCTTATGTAAGTCCAGTTACCATGGCAGTAATCACATGTTCTGTTCTTGTGTACGTCATTTGTAGAACCATACAACCCTGTCTTATTTATTGAATATCCCGGGTGGCAAATATAACATCCCCTGTAATTATTACTGGAATGGCTTGACCTTTGGTGTGCCGCTTCCATAAAAGTAGTATCATTGCCATAACCGCCTGTGAAGGGGGAATGAGGATAATTACCACCGCTAATATTATTGGAATCGGTGGGAGTAATAATATTCAGCCGATGACAATAAATATTTTGAGTTCCACACGTTGTCGTATTAGTGTTTGCCCAACCCTCAAGGCTCATATTAGTGCTATCCGTGACGGCTGTATTGTTAGTCAGGGAGGCAGTAATCGTCCAATTGCCGTATTGGGTATCATTTCTATTAGTAAATATACCGAGTGTATTATACGAAACACTTGCTAAACCGTTCTCCCGGGTCAGGTTATATTGAGTGGATTTAAGTGTCCCGTTTGCAGATATATTAAAAGTAATGTTTTTTCCCGGAGCTGGCAATCCATTATTTAATAGCAAAGCAAAAACGGTGAAATTTCCACTAAGTTTAAAACTGTAATTTGCACTGATCAGCCAAGGATTGAAAACCGAATATCTGCTGGTCGCAACCCTTATGGTCTGGTTGCCACCTGTTGCTGAAACATTAAATGGTGAAAAAGAAGTTGCTGTGAGTGTATTATTTGCAACATCATTGACAGGTGTGGAAGCCTCTACTATTACTAAAAACAAAAATAAAATTATAATAAATTGCTTTTGTGTTTGCATTTTTGTACCCCATACTCTTTTTTGCTCTCACCTTCTCAACAGCATCAGCTATTTTAAAACACGTTTTTCCCTACTAATTATATTAGTGTTGTCCCCTTATTTAATTAGTGGTAAATTACTGCGTTATCCCGGTCACCACGTCTTTCTTGAAATCAAATACAGTCACGCACTCATCATCCTCGCAAATGTCAAGTCTTGATGTATCTTCAACAATACCGATATTTGCTGCCGTGTATCCTGCTTTTTCAAAAAGCCGGATTACTTCGGATTCATTTTCTGGAAGGGAGGTAACTATGAAACCGACTGCGGGATGAACCTTCAACCACTGCACAAATTCAATATCCTGCGGCACGGGTATTTTTAAGAGGTCAACGCGCGCCCCTTTTCTGCTTGTTTCAAGCAGCATTCCCAGCGTTCCGATTAATCCGGGATTGCTGATGTCCTTTCCGGCCGTGACAAGTTTTCTCTCTCCAAGCTCCTGCATCACCCTGTATTTTCCGCGCACTGCCTCCGGCTCTTTCATGGTCGTAGAATCAAAACTATATGGGGAATTGGGGCCAGCTTTACCATCCATGTCATAAGCAGCGATTATGGAGTCACCCGCTCCTGCTGTGCCGGATCTTATCTCGCAGCCCCTTTTTACGGTGCCGATGATGGCAACCGAGAGCGAGGTGTAGGGAGTATCGGGATGCAGGTGCCCGCCAACCATGGGAACCCCGAACTTGGCTATGCCGTCCCTTATTCCGCGAAGAAGCTCCTTGCATGCATGTTTATTATCAGATGAAAGAACATTGACCATTGCGACCGGTCTTCCGCCCATCGCTGCTATATCATTGACATTGACAAGCACAGACGTGTATCCGGCCCACCAGGGGCTTGCGTTCACAAGGCGCCCCCAGATGCCATCGGCTGCAAACAGTATGTAATCCTCCCCGCCAATATCAATTACTGCCGCGTCATCACCGAAATCCACAACAGCATTTGAATATTCGGAACGCACGCTCTCGAAAATATTAATCAGGTCTGCGATGGGTTTTTTCCGGGTAACGCCCTCGAATTCTCGGATTTCCTTGGCAATTCTCTGTAAGTCCATTATACTGACCACGCATCATGATTAATTATAGTTTTTGGGAGTTGGGGGAATAAGCCGCTATTACACTTTTCCTGTATGCGGCAAACCTGTCCTCAAGTATCGCTTCCCTTGCGCCCTTTACTATTGACTGGATAAAATGCAGGTTATGAATGGAAGCAAGCCGAAGCGCGAGAAGTTCAGATTCCTTGAAAAGATGATGAAGATAAGCTCTCGTATAGTTTTTACAGGTGTAGCATCCGCAATTCTTATCGACAGGCGCAAAATCCAGGGCGAATTTACTGCGTGCGATATCGATACTCCCATCCGTTGTCATGAGGGTCTGGTGCCTTGCATTCCTTGTCGGGAAAGCGCTGTCAAAAACATCAATGCCGGACTCGATTGCATTAATAATTTCAACAGGCGAACCCACGCCCATCAGATAGCGCGGCTTATCCTCGGGTATGAGAGGGACGCTGTATTTCAGTACGTCATTCATTATTTCCTTGGGCTCGCCGATTGAAAGCCCGCCTATCCCGTACCCGTCAAATTCCATCCCGACCAATTCTTCCGCGCATTTTTTCCTGAGTTCCGCAAACGTTCCTCCCTGCAATATCGCAAAAAAAAGCTGGCCTTCGTTTTCTTCCACATCCCTGGCTGCTGCAGCCCACTTTATCGTCCGTTCCATTGAAGCCTCAACAACGCTGTACTCGCTTCCATAAGCGGGGCAGTCGTCCAGAATCATGGCAACATCGCTTCCCAGGATTTTCTGGTTCTGGAGGCATATTTCAGGAGTATAGGAGTATTTTTTTCCGTCACGCAGGTTTTTATAAGTGATTCCTTCATCCGTAATCTTGAATGGGAAATCCTTGCGTATCATCTGGAAACCCCCGCTGTCCGTGAAAATAGCGCGTTCCCAATTCATGAATTTATGCAGCCCCCCGGCTCTTCGGATGACCTCCATACCCGGCGCAAGTAAGAGATGGAATGCATTGCTGATGAGCGCCTGAGTTCCCATATCGTACAGCTCTTCTGGGGTGAGCGTCTTCACCGTGGCTTTTGTGGCAACGGGCATGAAGGCCGGTGTATCTATGACGCCGTGGTTTGTCCTGAGTTTCCCTGCTCTTGCGCCTGTATTTTTATCTGTGTGGATTAGCTCGTACATTTTCTTTTACCTGAATACCAGCATTGCATCGCCGAAACTGTAAAACCTGTATGATTGTGATATAGCCTCATTATAAGCAGTCATTAACCGCTCCCTGCCTGCAAATGCGCTCACCAGCATCAAAAGGGTGGATTTTGGGAGGTGGAAATTGGTGATTATTGCATCGATATTCGATTTGAAGCTATATGGCGGGTAGATGAAAAGCTCGCTCAATCCATCGTGAGCAACGATTTTTCCATCCACGCATGAACTTTCAAGCGCTTTTACAGAGGTCGTCCCTGCGGCTATGAGTTTGCCTTTTGTTTTATTGATTATTTCTGCATTATCTGAGCTGACTGAAATATACTCAGGCTCCATGTTGTGGTCTTCGATTTCCTGGGCTTTAACAGGCGTGAACGTGCCAAGACCCACATGAAGAGTGACATATGCAATACTTACACCTTTTTCTTTTATCCTGTCCAGCAGATGTCCTGTGAAATGTAGACCCGCAGTCGGCGCCGCAATCGAGCCTTTCTCCCTGGAATATACTGTCTGGTACCGGTTCTTATCATCGAGTTTTTTCTTGATATACGGCGGGAGCGGCGCCTCGCCGATTTTTTCAAGAATGTCATCCAGGTTGCCGTTGCTGTTAAAATCAACAAGATACCTGCTGGTGTTGGGGTTCTTTCTGACTTCAAGGACTGTCGCTTCAATCTCGCCGAAATAAAGTTTTGCGCCTTCGCGGATGTTCTTGCCCTGTATGAGACACTCGTATCCCGCGCCGCTCTTTGAGATAACAAGCGCTTCCACATGCCCGCCTGTACTCTTTTTACCCTGGAGTTTTGCAGGGATGACGCGGGAATCATTAAGCACAAGGGTATCCCCGGCTTCAAAATAATCAACAACATCGGAAAAACGGCGGTGCTCGATATTTTTCCCCAGCACCATCAATCTCGATGAGTCCCTGGGTTCTATGGGCGACTGGGCAACCAGTTCTTTCGGGAGATTATAATCGAAATCAGAGAGTTTCATTCTGCTGCTTAGATTACATTGTGGGTTAAGTAATTTTTCTCAAAATAATCTCATCGCCGGGTTTTTTATTAAAAAAATGCGCGGCATTTCCCCAGTTAACCGCAATCTCAAGAAACCCGTGGCTTCCAATCATTGCAACAGGTTCACCCTTTCTGCAAAACCCGTATGATTTGTGGAATAAAACCCGGACATTCTGGATATCCAGTACATCCCCGAATTGGAAATCCACCATGTCCGAGGTTATGTTTGTGACAAGATTTCCGAACTGGTCAATGAATATGATCCTGCCCTGAAGTGAGCCGTCCTTTTTCAAGCCTTTACCAAAATCAAGGTTCACATAGTCAAAAATCTGTTTTCCCACAACGCTTATGTCCAGCCCTTTTGAGATATGCGCACCCACTGGCGCAAAAATATCCCTGCCGTGGAAAGTGCTGGAAACCTGTTTCCGGAACAGGTTCGTGTTTGTAATCTCATAAACCTTAAAATAACCCATGCTTTT
>JAPMTY010000067.1 GCA_026552835.1 Candidatus Methanoperedens sp. | reverse complement strand
GCAACATGACCGGAGTAAGAATAGATAATGATATTATTGTGCTTGATATGGGACTTCAGCTTGACAGGGTGCAGATACATGAGGATGTGGAAATTGACAAAATGCATTCCATGGACCTTATCAAAATGGGAGCCATCCCGGATGACACCATCATGAAGGATGCAGGAGGAAGCGTAAAAGCCATCGTCTGCACACATGGTCATCTTGACCATATCGGAGCGATACCAAAACTTGCCCACAGGTACAAGGCGCCAATAATTGCGACACCGTATACGGCAGAGCTTGTAAAGCACGAGATATCAGATGAAAAGAAATTCAGGGTGAATAATGAAGTGATCCCATTAAAGATCGGGGGGCGTTATAATGTTACGCCGGATATCCAGATCGAATTCATAAGAATCCAGCACAGCATTGTGGATTCGGCTTTTGCTGCGATACATACACCGGATGGTGTGGTATTGTATGCAAGTGATTTCAAACTGGACAGGACCCCAACCATCGGTGAGGCGCCGGATTTCGCACGGCTGAGGAAGCTGGGTAAAGATGGTGTGAGGGCTATGATAACAGAGAGCACGAATTCCGGTCTCTCAGGTAAAACTCCCTCTGAAAAAATAGCAAAAGATCTTGTTCGTGATGTGCTTCTTGGAACTGAAGAAACAGAATCGGGAGTAATAATCACCACATTTTCCTCTCATGTGGCGCGCATTAATGCAATTATCCAGGCAGCAGAAGAAATGGACAGGATCCCGGTTTTGCTGGGACGGTCAATGGAGCGTTATCTATCAATTGCGCAGAAGATGGGATATATTAAATTCCCTAAGAATCTTGAAATTTACGGCAACAGGAATTCTGTTGATAAATTCTTAAAACGCATATCACAGGAAGGAAAAAAGAACTACCTGCCCATAGTTACGGGACATCAGGGTGAACCGGATGCAATCCTGACAAGGATCGCAAACGGTGAAACCCAGTACAGGATTGAGCGCGGAGACAAGGTTATTTTTTCAGCAAACACTATCCCAAGCCCCATGACAATGGCAAACAGACATGCTCTTGAGATAAAATTGAAAATGGCAGGGGCAAGGATATATGAGAATGTCCATGTATCGGGTCATGCTTCAAGGGAAGACCACTGGGAACTCCTTCGTCTTGTAAATCCGGAGCAGGTCATCCCGTCTCATGGGACCATGGTCATGCATTCCCATTATGTGGAACTTGCAGAGGATGCCGGTTATCATTTCGGTGATACCGTCCATATCATGAGGAATGGAGAGGAAATGGTGGTATGAAGTGTCCCGTACAGAATTATTTTCATTTTGAGGTAGCAGGTTCATGATAGAAGAAATCCTCCAGAAAAAAGCAAAATTAGTGGATGAATCTATTCCAAAATTCCTCCCTATTACTCCTCCGGAGGAATTATACAGGGCAATGAGACATCTCCTTGATGCGGGGGGAAAGAGACTTCGACCGTCCGCGTTGTTGCTCGCTGCTGAAGCGGTTGGCGGAAAAGCCGAAACCGTTCTTCCTGCTGCAGTTGCGGTTGAACTCGTCCATAATTTTACATTGATCCATGATGACATAATGGATGAGGCGGACTTAAGAAGAGGACTTACTACCGTTCATAAGAAATGGGGTGTACCAAGAGCCATCATAGCTGGTGATGCTATGTATTCAAAAGCTTTTGAGATACTATCATGCACAAACAGCGATCCGCAAAGACTCGTTGAAAGTCTTGAGCTTCTTTCCAAGACCTGTACGGATATTTGTGAAGGGCAATGGATGGATATGAATTTTGCGACCCGCAAAGATGTGACAGAGGAAGAGTACATGCGAATGGTCGAGAAAAAAACCGCTGTTCTTTTTGCGACGGCACTAAAAATGGGAGCATCATTGTCGGGTGGAAACCGCGATCATACCAGGGCATTATGGGATTTCGGGCGTTTCACTGGCATTGGATTCCAGATATATGATGACGTAATTGATCTTATCACACCTGAAGAAATCCTTGGAAAAGCACAGGGCGGGGATATAGTTGAAGGAAAACGCACCCTCATCATAATCCATGCTCTTTCAAAAGGAATAAGTATTGATGCTCTTGGAAAGTGCAATGCCACACGAAGCGAGATTAACGCGGCACTTACCACTCTTAAAGAATCGGGTTCGATAGATTACGCCATGAACAAAGCGATCGGGTTCGTGGACCAGGGAAAAGCTGCACTGTCGGTGCTTCCCGATTCCGAAGCGAAGATCACGCTTATCAGACTTGCAGATTATATGATCGAGAGGAAGTATTAAGAGGATTTGGAAATAAATAACCAAGATCAAATAAAACAAAACAACCGCAAATTATTCAGACAAATATCTGCGTTAATCTGCGTTAATCTGCGGTTAATATTCGTTTCATTGAGCGATATAACCCAGGAAATTCAATTTAAACTATCACCGCAAAGCTCAACCATACCTGCTACTACCTATGAAGCGGCAGCAGCATCACGATTTAGAACACGGATGACGCGGATCGCGCGGATTTTCACGGATATGTGCTCATCTGCCTCATTCCCAAAACAATCCGTGTTCTATCGCATTTACTCATTAATTGATAAAGATACAAATCCGCAGATTTTGCAGATTCGCGCAGATTTATCGAATGGGGGTCAATGTACACACTGAAACCGTATATGTGCTCCAGAAAGACAGCTTTGCGATGGCTTTGCTCTGTAATTTACTCTCTGCGAAAATCTGAGCAATCTGCGGATGATTTTCCACAGGATAATCTGCGTGTATCTGCGTCATCCGCGCAATCCGCGTTCTATCGCAATCCATCTACGTTTTGAGGTTTAATATAAAAATGCTTACGATCACAACACCATCCCGCCTGCATATAACGCTTATCGACATGAACGCAAGCATCGGACGCGTTGACGGCAGCATCGGCTTAACTCTTGATGAACCTGTCATCAAGATCAGCGCCAGAAAATCTGATATTGTTGAAATAATTGGAAAAAGCGAGCATTCTGAACGCATGAAAAATAGTGCAAAGGCTCTGCTTCCTGAAGGGGAGGGGATTCGGATATCAATCGAAAAGGATTATCCATCACATATCGGTCTTGGTTCAGGCACGCAGGCGGCGCTTGCGGCAGGAATGGCAGTAAATGAATTATATGATCTAGGACTCAGTATATACGAAGTTGCAGTAAAAGTAGGAAGGGGTGGAACAAGTGGGATAGGCGTTGAAGCTTTTGAAAACGGAGGCTTCATCCTTGATGGCGGGCACAATTTCAGCGAGAAAAAAGCATTTCTTCCATCTGCGGCGAGCAGCCTCCCTCCTGCGCCTGTTCTTGTAAGAAGGGATTTTCCTGATTGGGATATTGTGGTGGCAGTCCCGGAACAAAAAGGCGCTTCGAATATAAATGAAGTGAATATATTCCAGAAAGTATGTCCTGTCCCGCTGCACGAAGTTGAAAAGTTATCCCATGTGATCCTGATGCAGCTTCTTCCTGCGCTCATGGAAGAAGATATTGTCACTTTCGGGAAGAGCATTAATTCGATCCAGGAATTGGGTTTTAAAAAACGGGAGGTTGAACTCCAGCCTGGATCGAAAGAGTTGATGCAGGTGTTAAGGGATAGCGGGGCACATGGGGCTGGTATGAGTTCATTTGGACCGACAGTGTATGCTTTCGGGGAGGATGCGGAAAACCTGAAAAATACGGCCGGGGATTTCCTGGGAGGAAAGGGGCAGGTATTTATTACAAAAGCAAGGAACAACGGGGCAAGAATAGAGAAGTCTTGATCTAAAAGACTCAACATTTATCTATTATAGCAGATATTGAAGAGCCACATCTTCATATCTCGGAGCTTAAACCAAAATGGTCGAATCAGACGCACATAAAAAATACGAATTCAAACGGACACTTGAGGCGCTGCGTGACAAGCGCGGAAGAGGCACAGAACTAATCTCTCTTTATATCCCTCATGACAAGCAGATATATGACATCACGAGCCAGCTCAGGGAAGAATTCGGACAGGCGTCCAACATCAAATCGAGAGTGACAAAGCAAAACGTTCAGGGAGCCATCGAATCATTGCTTTCAAGGCTCAAACTCATTCCAAAGGCTCCTGTTAACGGCGTGGTCATTTTTTGCGGTGCAGTTGACATCGGTGCAAACAAGACCGATATGCAAACTTACATAATCGAGCCGCCTGAACCCATAGTTTCCTATAAATATCATTGCGACTCGGCGTTCCTCCTGACACCGCTTGAGGAAATGCTTCACGAGCAAAAGACATATGGACTTCTTGTTCTTGACAGGCGTGAGGCAACGGTTGGCTTATTGAAAGGAAAACACATTGAAGAGATGGCACATCTTACTTCCAATGTCCCGGGCAAGCAGAGGAAAGGCGGCCAGAGTTCCCACAGGTTCCAGCAGCTTCGTCTCATTGCCATTAATGATTTCTACACCCGCATAGCTGACGCTGCAAGCGCGGTCTTCATTGCAATTGACCATAAGGATTTCCAGGGTGTTTTCATAGGCGGACCATCACCCACTAAAGAAGAGTTCGAAGCAGGAGAATATCTTCATCATGAGATCCAGAAAAAGATACTTGGTCTTTTCGATGTAGCGAACACTGATGAGTCGGGTTTGACTGAACTTTTTGATCAACTTGGAGATGTGCTTTCGGACGTTGATGTTATAAAGGAGAAAAAACACATGGAGATGTTCCTCAGGGATCTGGTGAACGATACAGGCCGTGCTTCATATGGTGAGGAACAGGTCAGGAAAAACCTCCAGATGGGTTCTGTGGAACTGCTATTGCTTTCGGATGAGCTTCGAAAAGTGCGCCTTACGATCAAATGCCAAAATTGCGGTTTTGAAGAAAAGAAAACCATGACGAAAAAACTAGGCGACGATGAATACCAGCCAGGGAACTGCACAAAATGCGGGTCAAGTCTCAGGGTCGTAGATTCAACGGATATCGTGGAAGAACTTTCAAGCATCGCAGACCAGATGGGGACAAATATCGCTTTTATTTCAAGTGATTTTGAGGAAGGAAACCAGCTTTTGAATGCATTTGGCGGGATAGCTGCGATATTGAGATTTAAGACGGGGATATAAAAATCTGTGTTAATCTGCGGATTATCTTCTGAAACGCTCATGAGTCTTTGACCCATGAATGTTTTCGCATGCACTAATTACTTTTTCTTATCTACAGTGTACCTGATCGTCATATCAATCGTAAGACCATTGACAGATTCTTCAGCATCGCACAGCGTTTCTTTAATCTTCGCATCATCAAGTACCTTCTGGATCTGGCCTTTTATCCGTAAATAGCGAACATACTCATCTACTGTGAGCTTTTTTTCGTTATTTTCCTCAATCGAGATCGAACTCATCCACTTATTAATATGTGAATGTCAGCAAAATAATTATTGATAAAAAAAGAAATTATGTGATGTGAAAATTCACATCACTTCAAACTTTACTCTCCGTCCATGAATGGGCTCTTGACACCGGTCAAGACTGCCATTACACGTACTCTGCCAGTGAGCTGGTCATCGACTTTTGCGCCCCAGATGACTCTCTTGGTATTTGGGACCTTGTCCATGATCAATTCGCCAGTGACTGCTACCTCTTCGAGTGTGAGGTCTTCGCCTCCTACGATGTGGATGAGCACGCCATAGGTTGCTGACATGTCTGAGATGTCAAGAAGTGGTACTGCAAGTGCCTGTGATACAGCCTTTGCGACCCTGTCTTCTCCATCGCCTTCACCAATGCCTATCGCTGAGATGCCGCCGCGTTCCATTACTGCGCGAAGGTCTGCGTAGTCAAGGTTAATTAAGCTTGGCTGTGTGATCGTCTCGGTTATGTTCTTGACGAATGCGCCAACAAGTGCATTTGCAACTGCAAGTGCCTCTTTTAATGGGAGGTTGCCTGCAACTTCTCTTAATTTTGAGTTATCAATGACAATTGTTGAATCTACACTTGCAGAGAGCGCCTTTATGGCTTCTCTTGCTTTTTCTCTCCTGAACTGTTCGATCTTGAATGGGATCGTTGTGCATGCGATGGTAAGGCAGCCGAGTTCTCTTGTTAATTCACCAACAACAGGTATTGCTCCTGTACCGGTTCCTCCGCCCAATCCAGCTACGAGAAAAACAAGGTTAGTTCCCTCAAGTTCAGCCCTGAGTTCTGTCAGGTTTTCTTTGGTTGCCTGGGCACCCATTTCAGGGTATCCGCCGCATCCGTGTCCCTTACATAATTTCTCACCAAGTAAAATCAGTTTGTCTGCTTTACTCATTGTACTTAAGTGATTTACATCAGTATTAGCTGCGATGATCTTTCCGCCCGCCATTCCTTTTTCTGCTATCCAAGTCGTGATATTGCATCCTGCGCCACCAAGCCCGACTACGGCCACTGACGGCTTTGAAGTCTTTACAAGCTCCGCTAACTTTTCGTTAACCATATTAATTGCCTCTTTCGAACCACATTAGGGCTCTCTTCCCTGATTACACTCTTAAAGTATATAGATTTGATTGATAAAAAGGTGTGTAAAAAGAGGAAAAGGTGTGAACTTTCATTTATTTTGGTTTTGGAGGCCAATTCTTCTCCATCCAGCCTGGAATTCTCCCTGAGTCAGGGGGACCGATCATTACACGAAGTCCTGTGACATCCTCCACATCTCCCTGCAGGCGTGCAGCAAGACCCGGAAGGATGACGGCACTATGTGATGTCTTTTCCTTGAAATCAAAATTGGCTTTCTGGAACGCGTCTTTTATCTTGGCTGCAGTTAGCTGTCCTCCAGCAACCGCTGCTTCAACTCCTATGCCATCGGTATCAACCGCTGCAAGATAACAATTTATCTTGTTTGAAGAAAGATCACTCTCCACAGTATAATAAGTAAGAGCGAAATTCGTTGTAACTATTACTGGTGAATCTTTTGTCGGTGAACCGACCGGATTTACACCTGGCGCAACTTTAGCAGGAGTCCTGGGGTCTGTATATATCGTTTCCCGCAAATGCACCTCAGGCAGCATAGCATATGGCTCAAGACTGTGAAGAATCATAATGTCGCCGTACCTCACGGTGAAAACAGACGCAAGCACAGTTTCCCAGTAAGATGCCGCCGCAGTGTCTTTGTAAACAAGCCATGCATTGAGCGGGACTGCCATCACAGGATAAGCCATATCCTTCTGACCTTCTTTTATTCCGGAACGGCGAAGCTTTATGAATCTCTCAAAAGTCTCTTTCAATTGCTTGCCTTGAGGGTATGTGCCCGGATCAAGAACAAGGTCTTTTATTCCCATTTCCCCGAATGTTAAGGCAAGGGATTTGAGTTTATCAAGGTCACTTGAAAATAATACAACAGGTACTTTATAAGTAAGTGCAAGTTCTGCAACTTCTCCCCAGTTTGTCTCATTTGCAGCATACAAAAGCGGATTTTTGTCCTTGATGACTTCAAGACCGCTTTTAAGGATTGACGGGTCAAAAGAGCAGAGGATAAGTGGAAGTGTTGTAGTCTCATTCACTTTTTTCACTGCCGCGGCAAATTTGGCGGCATCACCGGAAACGCATCGCACAGCGACCATGTCAACTTTCAGGAACTTTCCTATATAGAATTTCCTGAAATTTGAGATCTTATTTACTCTTTCCACAAGCTCCTTTTCTGGCATTGTGTCCCACACGTCATAAGCAAATGCAGTAGGATCAAAGAAGGTCAACTGATGACGATAAATGACGTCATCTCCTCCTATCTTTTTGGCATGCTCTCCCACTCCTATTGTGATTTCTCGTATCTCAGGTGCAAGAAGTGTCAGGAGTTCAATATATTTTTTCTTATAAGCTTCCTTCAATATCGGCGGGCAATCGTCAAGTTTCTTTGACCTGTCGATAAGATGCGCTGCAAAAGCCATGCATGTTGTTTCCCCGCATTCTGCACAGTTTGTCTGTGGCAGGTACTTATAGACCTGAAGAGGACTGTTTAGCTTCATTATACCACCGCCGTTATCCAGTTATCAATATTGACAGGATCTGTTTCTTTG
>JAPMTY010000010.1 GCA_026552835.1 Candidatus Methanoperedens sp. | reverse complement strand
TATCCTGCCGAAAGCCTGCTTGCGCACCACCTTTATATCCTCAGCATTGCGCATCATGCCAACATATTTCCTCGCCAGCTCGTGAATTTTTCCCCCCGCCCACTGCACAGATGCGAGGTTCATTTTCATCTCTTCGACTCCCACGAGTATCTCGGCAAGATCGACGTAAAACAGGGGCATCTGGTCAAAGCTCGGGAATTTCCTGACAATGCTCACAAGATTATCAGTGAGTATGTTTGCAGCAGTCAGGAGCATGGATTCCTCGGCTTGCAGCTTGGAATCGCGGTCAAGGATTCGCTTTCCGCGCTTGGCTCTTGTAGCGCGGCGGAAGGATTTGTCAAGGAGTTCGTCTGCTGTCGGGACTGTTGGGACTTTTTCGAATATCATTGGGGCTTAAGATGCAGTTTGGAGATAAAAAGCCTCTTGGTATATTAGGAGATTCTATTTTCTGGATTGAAAAACCACAGAGAGCACAGAGGACACGGAGAAAAGGGGCAACACTCTGTGCTCTCTGTGTGCTCTGTGGTAGATTATCCTTATTTGATTCTCAATATTCACCCATCGGCATCTCTTTCCATTCCCCATCCATTGGCTTTGGATTTTTCCGGAGTGCAAGTATCATGGATTCGTCCTTTAGCCTATGATTCTTTGACCCTTTCTCTTCCACCCAATTATTAAGCCCTCCGTTATTTAACATGGAACGCAATGCGAATTTGATACTGCCGCCATCCTCCTTATGCCTGATATTCGAAGCGCCGTGTATTAACCTCACATATCTGAATCCATGTTCATAAGCCTCTTTTATTTTATCGCGCGTAACCTGGATGGCGGTCATGCGGGAATAATCATGCAGGTCAACCTCGACACACCTGTTGAATATATCCACTTCGAACCATGCCATAAGAGGACAGGTATTATTAAATAATATATTTATAATTTTGTTATGTTTTCGGCATTATGCAAATATTATAAATCGAAACAGGCATTATTAGATATAATCCCATGAACTCAAAAAATGAAAAAAATACCATCATTTTGTTCAACCCGATGCCTGTAAAACATCCAGTTGCTATCATAAACAAACAAACCACATCCCTTCAGGTCCCGCTCGTCAATGTTCCGCTTTCGCTTCTTGCCCTCGGAAGAATGGTTCGTGATGATTTCAATGTTAAAATCATCAATGCTGTGGTGGATGGCGATTATAAAGAGCAGATTCTTACCGCATGCGAAAATGCGCTCTGCCTGGCAGTCAGCAGCATGACCTGTTATCAAATCCGCGACGGGATTGACGTTTGCGCCGCTGTCAAAGAAAAATATCCTGCGCTTCCTGTTATCTGGGGAGGCTACCACCCCTCAACAGAACCGGTGCAAACACTGGAAAACCCATATATCGATATAGTTGTACGGGGACAGGGAGAAATCACTTTCAAGGAAGTGGTGCACCAGCTTCGCGATAATAAAGCTCCTGGCGGGATTCCGGGTGTATCATACAAAGACGCAGTTCACATCATAAACAACCCTGACCGGAAATTCGAGAATATAAATCATTTTCCGCCGATTCCCTATGATATGGTGGACGTCGAGCGGCACATCAAGGACTATAAATTCGGCTCGCGGTGCCTTGATTATTACGCCAGTCAGGGCTGCGCTTCGGGATGCGATTTCTGCTCAGAACCCTTGTTTTGCGGCCGGCAATGGTCAGGACTTGAGCCTCAAAAAGTTGTTTCTGAACTTGAATATCTGGCAAAGACTTACAAGATAGATACATTCATGATGCGGGACAGTGATTTTTTCCTGAATTCAAAACGCCTGAAAGAATTGTGTGAGCTTTTAATTGAGAAAGACATTGGCATTCGTCTCACGAGCGTCAACGGCAGGATGGAGAAACTTTCACGCATGGACGATGAGCTGTGGGCGCTTGCACGCAAATCCGGCATACGCGAGATTTTCATAGGCTTTGAAAGCGGTCTCCAGGATGCGCTGGATGCGATGAACAAAGGCGCAAAGGTAAACCAGATTAAAACCTGCATCGATAAGTGCATAAAGCATGATATCGATATCCGCGGCTCTTTCATGGTAGGTATTCCGGGCGTGGATTCAAAGGAAGAAGTAAAAAGCACTTTAAACGAAATCCATAAAATCATCTGCGCTTACGGAGAGAAGGGGAAACTGGAACACGTTGATATACTGCTGTCGTTTTTTACTCCTTACCCGAATACGAAACTCTATAAGACGGCGCTTGAGAACGGGTTAAAACCTCTTGACACGCTTGAAGACTGGGGCGACTTTGACCAGTTTGATTTCAAGGCGCCGTGGTTCCCGGAGGAGTATTTTAACCTTGTCAGGGAATTCAGGGACGGCCTGCCGTCAAACTCAGGATGCGGGTTTGACGAATGGTGCAAATTGTACGAAGAAATAATGAAAAAGATAGCGAAAATATAAAATAAATATCGTACAGTTTTCCACAATATTTATGATTTGATAATCCCACTGTTAGCCATTAATTGAGGTTTTAATCTAATGAAACACAAAATCATTGTAACCGGAGGGGCAGGTTTTATCGGGAGTAATCTCGTTGACAGGCTGCTTTCTGCAGGGAATGAAGTGACTGTCATAGATAATTTGAGTTCCGGGAGAATAGAATTTCTTGAAAAAAATATTGCAAATCCTGATTTTAAATTTATTGAACTTGACCTGCTGGATACTGAGAAACTTAAGGAAGCAATACAGGGCACAGATTTTGTATATCATCTTGCTGCCAATCCCGATGTTCGCCTTGGCGTGGTGGATACAAAAATCCATCTTGAGCAGAATATCATCGCGACTTACAATTTGCTTGAAGCCATGCGGATAAATAAGCAAAAGAATATCGTTTTCACATCAACCTCTACCGTATATGGCGAGGCTGCTATTATTCCAACGCCTGAAAATTACGGCCCCCTTATCCCAATATCCCTGTACGGCGCCTCGAAACTTGCCTGCGAAGCTCTCATAACTTCGTACTGCTCGACCTTTGATATGAAGTCATGGATTTTCCGCTTTGCGAATATCGTGGGAGAGCGCGGAACCCACGGGATAATCGTTGATTTCATAGAAAAGTTAAGAAATAATCCACAGGCGCTTGAAATCCTCGGTGACGGGCAACAGCGAAAATCGTATATTCATGTTTCGGATTGCATTGATGCGATTTTGTATGCTGTAAATAACAGTCATGAATTTGTAAATATATTCAATATCGGCTCAAACGATACTATAAATTCCACAGAGATAGGTGAAATCGTGGTAAAAGAGATGGGCTTGCGAAACGTAAAATTCACTTATACAGGTGGAAAACGCGGATGGAAAGGCGACGTGCCGAGGATGCTGTTATCTATCGAGAAGCTAGGGGAACTTGGCTGGAAGCCTTCATATAATTCAAAGAACAGTGTGGTTGAGGCGGTCAGAAGCGCTTTAGGGAATCAATAGATGACAACCTTATTCTGCCCGAAATGCGGTAAGAACGCCGATATTTTCTATGAAAATGTATGCAAAAACTGCTTCATAAAAGATAAAAAGCTTCTTGAATGTCCCGCAGTTCTTTTTTCAAAAATTTGCCCGGTTTGCGGCGCTGTTTATAAGAGAGGAAAATGGTTGTCCAAAGAAGACGAAAGCAAAACAATTATTGAATGTGTAAATGAGTCTTTGAAGCTTGATAACCAGGTTTCGGATCTTGAGCTTACTTTATCCCCGAAACAGCTTGACTATTCAAGATACAGGGTGCACATTGATGCAAAAGCACAGATAAAGGGCATGCCTGTTGAATTAGAGCAGGATACGGAAGTCAGGATAAGGTGGGAGACGTGCGATACCTGCAGCAGGATTTCGGGCGGCTATTTTGCCGGGATTGTCCAGATAAGAGCTGAAAAAAGGATTCCTACAAAAGAAGAGCTTGGAAGATGCAAGGAAATAGCGGAAAGTGTCTCTGCCCGTGGGCAGGAGAAGGGGGACAGGCTTGCGTTTATTGCAAAAACTGAGGAGCTTGGTGAAGGGAGCGATTTTTACGTGGGGTCGATAAAGCTCGGTAAACAGATTTGCAGGGCAATTATAGAGGTTTTCGGGGGAAAATTTTTGGAATCACCTAAACTTGTGGGGCAAAAGAACGGTGAAGACCTTTACCGCATCACATACGCCCTTCGCCTTCCGGAATTTGTGCGGGGAGATATCATAAGCGTGGATGATAAGGTCATTGAGGTTCAGAATTCCGGAAAACATGTGAGCGGCATTGACCTTGAAACTGGAAAGAGGTTCATGGAGAATTTTAATGACCTGATGGACATTAAAAAACTGGGCAACAGGCTGAATGCAAAGGCTGCCGTGCTGGTCGCGGATGAAGATAAAACGATCCAGGTGCTTGACCCTGAAACTTATGAGACTGTTACTGTTAAAAGACCCGATTTCCTGAGTGCAGAGCCCGGAGATGAGATTAAGGTCATAAAAACAACAAAAGGGATTTACGTGCTTCCCTGATGTGTTTCCATTAAGGTTTGAACAACCAGCACCGGCCCATCCTTTCCTGTTATGACCACCTTTGTTTTGGGCTCGATTCTCTCTTCTGCTTTTGCAAGCCAGTACTCGCCCTGGTATCTCACATAGCCCGTTAAACCTGGGATTAGCTCGTCAATCGTTTCAGCCTTATCACCCACGATCTCCCCCATCACAGGTTTTGTCATCCGCACCTGTATCACTTTATAAATCGCAAACGCAAGGAATCCCCCGAAAACAATAGCAGGCGCAAGCAGGCTGAAGACTATGGTCAACTGGAATTCCTGGGAATAAAGTCCCGGATAGCCGATGGGTACGAGCAGTACGCTCCCGAGGACAACGCAAACAATTCCTGCAAATCCGATAAGCCCGAAGGAGGAGATATGCAGTTCGAACAACAGCAGCGCCATTCCGAGCGCAATAAGGAATACGGCTGCGACATTTACGGAGAAACCAAGTCCAATAAGCCCGAGGCTTATGGAAATGACACCGAATATCTCAGCCCCGAAACCCGGGCTTGTTAGCCCGAAAACGAGTGAATAGATGCCCACAATCAGAAGCAGTGAGGCAAGGATGGGATTTGCAAGTAAACTCATGATCGAAAGCCGAAGCGACGGCGTGTAGTAAGTGAAAGGAGACCCGGAGGTCTGAAGGACTTTGCCTTTTACTGTCATTCCGTCCACTTTTGTTAAAAGGTCTTCGATACTGGGCGAAACCACCTCTATTACATTTTCCGCTTTTGCCTGCTCGGCATTCAGATTCAGGTTTTGTGTAATAAAATCGTTTGCAGCGGTGGTATTCCTTCCGTGCTGTTTTGCTTTTTCCTCGGCAAGCGCGACAACGGCATTTACGATTTTGGGTTCTGTGACTGGCGTAAGACCGCCGGAGGTTACCTCAACCGGCTGGGCTGAGCCGATTATCGTGTTCGGGGTCATGGCTGCGATGTCAGTGCCAAGAAGGATGAGTGTTCCTGCTGACCATGCAGTTGCTCCCTTGGGGTACACATAACCGATAACAGGCACAGGGGAGCCGTCAATTTGCTCAAGTATCTTTTTAGTTTCATCAAGCCCGCCTCCCGGAGTATCGAGGACGATTATCAACGCCTGAGCATTCTCAATCCTTGCATTGTTGAGCGCCTCGGCTACAATTTCATCGCTGGCTGAATTGATGGTATCCTTAAGCTCCACGACCATCACCTGCGCGCCTGCGGCCTGTGTTAAGAGGATGAAAAATAAAAGGGCAGGTAAAAACCTCATTTATTACCAGCCTTCAATTTAGCCTCTGCAAAAGCCCCTGTCAAGCCTGCGATATTACTTACATCGGCTCCGGGCGCGCCTGTTGTGACAACTATCATGTTCTTCTCCCTCGCTATTTCAGCAAGTGTCTGGAGTTCCCTGAGTTTCATGGCAATCGGGACTTTCTGGTATAATTCCGCAGCTTCCATCATCTTCTGGCTTGCCTGGAATTCCCCGTCTGCAAGTATTACTCTTGAGCGCCGCTCTCTTTCTGCCTCTGCCTGCTTTGCTATTGCGCGCATCATCGATTCGGGCAGGGCTACATCGCGTATTGTGACTGCGGTTATCTTTATACCCCACGGCTCTGTTGCTACATCAAGGACAGCCTGGAGTTTCTTATTAAGTTCCTCACGCTTTGAGAGAAGGTCATCCAGTTCTATCTGCCCGAGGATGTCACGAAGCGTTGTCTGTCCCAGCAGGCTTGTGGCTATCCTGTAATTCTCCACTCTTGTTACAGCGTTGTTCGGTTCAACGACGCGGTAGTAAATGACTGCATCAACATCCACGCTCACGTTATCCCTTGTGATGATGGTCTGCTTCGGCACGTCGATCGTGATTATCCGCAGGTCCACTTTTACAGGGCTGTCCACAATCGGGATTATAAGGAATATACCAGGACCTTTTGCCCCGACTAGCCTCCCCATCCTGAAAAGGACTACGCGTTCGTATTCTCTGACTACTTTAATTGATTGCGAAAGTATTATTACTATTAAAATTACTACGATTCCTGTTGATAATATATCTACCATGTGCAACACCCATTTTTTAATGGGGGGAGGGGATATAAATAGTTTGGTTATTTCGGTTCTGTTAAGTCTTCGTGGGATAGAATGATCTGTCAAAAGTCGGGGGATGGAACAAATAAAGCATCTAAACAGACCAACGAACTTTTTACTTTTAAAGAATAGATAGATAGAGACATATATTGGAAACACATCTTAGTATTATGGATACTTCCTGTTATGAATAAAGAATCGGACATAAAGATTTTATTAAATGCATTGGGTTTCTTACTGGAAGATAACTCTAAAGGAATTTATTATAAAAAGTATGAAAGCCATAGTAATTACATAATCAAACTTAACTTTGATAAAGATGAAATTGATTATGGCACAAAAATAATACTCGGAGATAAAACCACATCCAATTTTAAAGCAAGTGAGAATTTTGTCGTTTTGGAATGTGTCAACCGACTATTAGAAAAAGGATATTCACCAGAGAGCATTACCTTAGAAAAAGATTACCCTTTGGGGCATAAAAACAAAGGGAAGTTGGATATATTGGTGACCGATAAAGGTCAAAAGTCTTATTTGATGATTGAGTGTAAAACATGGGGGAATGAATACGATAAGGCAATAAAGAAAACTTTGAACGATGGGGGGCAGTTGATTTCATACTTTCAACAGGATAAATCTACTAAATTTCTTTGTTTATATACATCCAAGATTGAGAACAGGTCTATTGTATATAAAAATTCAATTATAAAGATTGAAGCAGATTTTAATCAAGCTACTAATACTCTTGAAGTTTTTGAAAAATGGAATAAGAATTTAAAAGATAATGGGATATTTGAATCGTGGGCAGCCCCATATAATATTTCCATCAAAGCTCTTACAAAGAGCAGTTTGATTCCACTAACGAAAGAAGACAGCAGCAGAATTTTCAATCAATTTGCAGAAATTTTAAGACATAATGTAGTATCTGATAAGCCGAATGCATTCAATAAATTGATTACCCTTTTACTCTGCAAAATCGTTGATGAAGACAGGGGCGAAAATGATGAACTCCATTTTCAGTGGTTAGAAAATGATACTGATATAAATCTTCAAAAACGCCTGAATGACCTTTACAAAACTGGTATGGAAAAATACTTGACAAAAGTTGTTACAGATTATAGCGATAGTGATGTTGAAGAAATTATCGGATTGAGCGAGGAACAAAAAGGCATCATTAAAAAAATGATGACAGAGTTACGGTTGAAGAAAAATAATGAATTTGCCTTCAAAGAGGTATTCAATGACGCTTCATTCGAAGAAAACAGCAAAGTGCTTAGGGAAGTTGTAGAGCTATTCCAACCATATCAGGTTCGCTACAATAAAAAGCAACAATTTTTAGGTGATTTCTTTGAATTGTTACTTAACACAAGTATTAAACAAGAAGCTGGGCAATTCTTTACCCCTGTCCCAATAGCACGGTTTATTATTAATTCAATTCCTCTCAGGAAGATTATTTTAAATAAAATAGCCAAAGGTGATACCGAGTTTCTGCCCTATGTAATTGATTATGCAGAGGGTAGCGGACATTTCTTAACCGAGGTAATGGATGAAATACATAACATCATTTTGGAATTAAATGAGAAAAATGATTTTAAACCTTCTATTAAAAAGAAACTAAATGTGTGGACTGATGATTATGTATGGGCATACGAATTTGTATATGGAATTGAAAAAGATTACCGATTAGTTAAAACAGCTAAAGTAAGTTGTTTTTTAAATGGCGATGGTCTGGCAAGAATTTTTAATGCCGATGGTCTTGCGAATTTTGAAACTGATAGTGATTATAAAGATAAATTAAAAATCACTTCTAAAGCAGACCCAAAAGATAATCAGCAATTTGAGGTATTGGTCGCCAATCCGCCATATTCTGTTTCTTCCTTTAAGAATACATTAATAAACGGCGATAAAAGCTTTGAATTATTCAATCGATTAACAAACGAAAGCTCGGAAATAGAATGTTTGTTTATTGAAAGAACAAAACAGCTACTCAAAGATGGCGGTTATGCAGGCATAATTCTACCAAGTAGCATTTTAAGCAAAACTGGTATATACGGAGATGCGAGAGAAATATTGTTGAAATATTTTAAGATTGTAGCCATTACAGAATTTGGGTCAAATACTTTTATGGCTACAGGTACAAATACGGTAACGCTATTTTTAGAAAGAAGAAATAATGCAGATTGGCAAAAAATACAACACACTGTAAATAATTTCTTCACTAATTCAATTGATGTGGCCTGCAATGGAATTGAAAATCCGTTTAGCAAGTTCGTTGCTCACGTTTACAAAACCGTTTCCTTTGAAGATTACATTTCATTTATTAATCAAAAGCCAAATGAAAACATTAAGAAACATGAATTATTTGAAGAATATCAGAAATCTTTTGAAAACTCGACTGTTGTAATAAATATAAAGAAGAAACCTGCATTTAAATCAAAACCAGAAAAAGAGCAACAAGCAGAACTGGACACGTTATTTTATTCAGAAGTTTTTAAAACAGAGAAGGAGAAATTGTTGTATTTCATTTTAGCATATCCACAAAAAACACTTCTAATTAAAGCTAATCCAAATGGGGAAAATGAAACTGAAAAAGAATTTTTAGGTTATGAATTCAGTAACCGCAGAGGACACGAAGGCATAAAACCTTACGGGGCTAAAAGTATCCAAGAAGCTACAAAATTATATGACGACGCAAACCCGTTAAATCCAGAAAAAACAAACTACTACATTTACAATTCATTTTTAGGACATGAAATAACTATTAGTGAAAATCTGAAAGGTCATATTAACAAACAAAATTTAGTTGATATGATGAATTTTGATAGGGTAGAATTTACAAAGTCCATCTCACCGTCTGTTAAAAAAAAAGCAGAGATTGAGAGTAAGTGGGAATTAGTCCGATTAGGTTCTGTTACTGAAATTTTTGGAGGGGGGACACCAGACACAAAGATAGCTGAATATTGGAATGGAGAAATAAATTGGGCTACACTCATTGATACAAAAAATAAATATTTATATGCTACTCAAAGAAAGATAACTGCTTTAGGTTTACAAAATAGTAATGCAACCCTATTACCAGTTAATACAGTAATTTTTTCTAGTAGGGCTACTATTGGCGATATTACTATTGCAAAAGTTGAAACAGCAACAAATCAGGGGTATAAGAATTTCATTTGCAATCCTGACAAAATACTTTACGAATTTTTGTATTTTATATTAAAACACGATGCCAAGAATATAGCAGAACTTGCATCCGGTACAACATATCCAGAGATAAATAAATTACAAATAGCAGATTATAAAATTCCCCTCCCACCCAAAAACATTCAAGAAAAAATTATTAATGAAATAAAAATAATAGAAACGGAAGAAATAGAAATTAATAAAGAAATTGAAAGAGTAGATTCTGATATTGAAACCATTATCCAAAAAGCAAATCAATTTAATAAAAATATTAAAATCGGCAAAGTGTGTTCAATAAATGCAAAGTCTGGAGACCCCAGAAAGATTTTTGGAGATAATGTATTTACCTATATTGACATAGATTCGGTTGAGGGGCACACAGGTGAAATTAATTATTCTCAGAAGATAACTGGAAATAATGCACCGTCTAGAGCTAAACGGATTGCAGAAGATGATTCTGTTGTTATATCAACAGTAAGACCTAATTTAAAGGCGTTCACATATATTGAAAGAGCCCCATCGGATGCTATTTTCTCAACAGGTTTTGCTATATTAAAATCAAAAGATGAAAATATATTGGTCACAAAATTGCTATTCCATTATTTCTTACATTCAACTGATTTAATGAAACAAATGCAAGATATAATGTTGAAAGCACAATATCCTAGCATTAACAAAACAGATATTGAAAATTTTTTGATTCCATTACCCCCCATCAAAGAACAATTAGAAATAATCTCAGAAATAAATAAATTGGAAATTCAAATATCTGAATTTAAAAACCTATTAAAAAACACAGCCATAGAAAAAAATGTAGTATTGAAAAAATATTTAGAGTGATTATTCAAATGGTTCCTCTTTGGAAAACTTCAGTATGGGATTTTCCACTTTGGGCATATTTTTGGTTCTTCGATGCCTCTGGCCTTCACCCGACGATAGTTAACACTCATTTTTATCCCACGAAGACCTAACAGAGCCGGTATCCCCTCATCCTCATTTCCTGACCTTCTCCCCCACAACCACCTCATCCCCGAACCCGAACACATGCAGCGTCCTGTCCCCGCTCAGCCCTTCTTCAAGCATTTTTCTTAGCTCCCAGTAGTCCCTAGGCTCAATATCAAAACGCAGAACCACTTTCCCGGCTTTTTCAAACTTTAAAACCTCCTTCATCTTCACAATATCCCTTTCGGTCTTACCCGAAACGCGGTACGTATCTTTAATAAACGGTGAAACGATAAGCCCCGAAGAAGTCAAAAGTGTGCGCTTCTCATCGCTTTTATAGAAGAAAATATCATTACCCGATTCTTTTCTCGCCTGTGCAAGCTCGTTTAAGAGTCCGGCTTTCACGACCGAAGGCTCAGGCTCATGCACATACTCGCGCAGCGTACCGGTTTCAATCGGCGGCGCATCAGAAGAGCAGAGTTTCGCCTCGCCCGGAAGAACAACCGCGCTTCTCTCGCACCGCTTCAAAGAGCCAAAATAAAGAGTCAGCCTGTTCAATTGCCCGTTCAACGACAGGTACTCGCGCTCGCAATCAAGCGTTATCCGCGACGGCGGCATCTGCGGCGGCGCATGGAATGCAAGCTCGGGCGTGATATCAGAATAATTTTTAAGTATTTCAGTGATAGGAGGCTCAAGATTTTCAAGTGTGCGCTCTTTCTCAGATATTGGGCGCGCCGGGTCGGAAAAGACAATATCCGCGTCAGAAACCTGCGCTTTTACGTCTTCGGAAAGCGCATCGCCAAGGATAAATTCGACATTATCGACACCGTAAAGCTTGCAATTTTCTTTTGCGAATTCAAGCTTTTCAGGATTCCTCTCAACTGCATAGACCTTCTTACATTCCTTTGCAAAAAAAATAACCTGACCCCCGATTCCGCAGCCGAGGTCTGCGATTATATCGGTTTTCAGCCTTTTTGCAATGTACCTGGCAACGATTTCGGGAGTGGCAAGCTGTAACCCTTCAGCATTTGAAACGATCGGTCTTGTGAATTTAATAGTCCGTTTATCCCTCGTCATATTTTTCATCATATTGGCTGGTTCATATTTATGTTATGTCCAAAAAAGGATTAAAATGATTAATTTCGTACCAAAACGAACATATTTATATTACTAAAACAATAACAAATCATGGATAAGAGCCCAAATACCGCAATCCTATTTACTGATAATGGAATGGTTGCTCTTGACAGTCCGGTTAAATTAAAAATCCTGAAACTCCTTGAAAACGGCACAAAATCTTTTGATGAACTTGTTGAAAATTCCAATAAGGCAAAATCCACGATTTCAGTGCATTTGCATGACCTTGAGGAATTGAACCTGATACAGGGGAAATCATTCCCTGATGATAAGCGCAAGAAATATTTTATGCTGAATTCCCTTTACCTTGCATATTCCGAAACCCCATTACGAAACCAATATAACTCGAATCTGGACGATCTTGCTACTTCTATATTGAATGGTGATTCATTCAGGGACAAACTTTTCTGCACATTCAGGTTCGGCATAGAAGCATTTGGCATCGACCCGAAACCGTTATTAAAACAAATGGGAATTGACATAGGTATTAAAATCGGCCCGGCTTTCGAGGCGGAAGATTGCGATGGGATTTTAGATGAACTTTCTGTTTTCTGGGAACATCATGAGCTCGGCGATATGACTTCTATCGACGCCGACAAGCTGACCCTGGTGGTCAATAATTGTCATCATTGCAGTAAAATGCCCAACGTCGGGAAAACATTATGCTCGATGGACGAGGGGATTATTGAAGGTGTTTTTTCAAGCAAACTGGACCGCC
>JAPMTY010000066.1 GCA_026552835.1 Candidatus Methanoperedens sp. | reverse complement strand
CGCTTCTCTTGCAATGGAGCCGCTTCCCTTTGAAAAGTGTATGGGTCTTACTCCATTCCTGTGCCGCCCGCCATAGAAACTCCTGAGGCGTGAAATCCCGACAGGCCCGTCTATATAGACGCGCCTTAATATCGAAGCGCATCTCACAAACCACCAGTCGGCATTATCAGGCGAAAGCTCTTTATGAGCACCGGTCTTTGCATAACTCGCCCACTCGGGGGCCTTTGCTTTCTCATCAGTTTTCAATTTCTGTGCCACATTATTTATGAGCATTTCTGCGGGCACGTCATATACTGTTGTCAATGTTGATCCTCCGTAAAATTATCTTAATACGTAATGAAGAGGCAATCCCGTATATCCCCGGATTAACAGGGGTATTAGGGAATCTTTCAGGCTCATATTTGTCGGATAGTATTTACCTTTTTCGGCGAAAAACTGCTGTATTACCCCTGATTTCAATAAGTTCCGAATCTGTAAGTTCTGCGAGTTTTTCTGACAATTCTTTTTTTCCTGTTTCGATAAAAGCGGTCTTCAGGAACTTCACTTTTATCATAGTCCTGTTTTTTAACTGGGTCCGGAGTTCCGCAACAGCGGGCTCTATACCGGATTTGCCGACATGGAGCGTAGGTTCAAGAAGCGTCGCTTCTGCCTTATTTTTTTGTTTGTTCATTTTAATAACTCTTTCAGCTTTTTGGCTGATTTATCAAGTTCTATCAGGATTAAACCCAATGACGAATCCGAATTTGCAAGAATAATCAAAAGCGCTTTGGGTCCTGCGCCGACAATTATCAATCTCCCATATTCAGATTCCACAATAACCCGAGTAGGTAAGCCCTTTTCCACCTGTGTAGTCGCAGTCTCTGCAGCTCCGAGCATGGTGGCGGACATGGCAGCAAGTGATGCCAAAAATTTTTCTTTTGGCATATTGCCTCGTATAAGCAACCCGTCACGGCTTGCAGCAATACTGGCTTCCACTCCCCCGATATTCTTCAAATCGGCCAGTAATTTATCCACCATATCAATGGTATCAACCATTATTTTCCTCCGGTAATGTTATTTATCAGCACTTCAAATGCCTCAAACACACCGACCTTATCCTTCGCAACAGCGGGAATAACAGGAACCGCGTCAGACAGGTTTAATTGCTTCCTTATTTTTTCAGGAGTGAGTGCTCCCGGCATATCCTGTTTGTTTGCCACAACAACATATGGCAGTCCGTAGGATTTTGTAATCTCAAGCATGTATTTTGCCCGGACAAAATCTGCAGGGTTTGTAGAATCCACTACGAGGAAGACGCCCATCGATTCACCACTCAATAATTTGATTATCGGGTCAAACCGCTCCTGGCCCGGAGTCCCGAAAATATCTGCGCTAAAACCTTTATAATCAATGTGGCCATGGTCAAGGGCAATCGTTGTCCCGAGCCTGTCAACAGATATCGCCCGGGTTGAAAGCGCATGCACGAACGTCGACTTTCCGGCATCAAACGGCCCTGTTACGAGAATCTTCGGTATGAATAACTTTATTCCTCCGGGCCGCAATACCCTGAAAAGCATGGATGTTTTAGTTTCTTTTGCCCAGTCTGATTTGAGTATCCCGAAATACTGGCCAAAAATGACCCGCTCGGCTATACTCCCGATTGAAATAACGGCATTAAATAAATCTTTTTTAATTAAATCCAATATCTCATTTGAATATGGCCATACAGTAAAATTATAAACAATAACATGGTCATAGACCATCGCCATTTTATTCCAGTTCCTGACAGCCTCTATAGTTTCCTTCTCGCCGCATAAATCCATGATTGTTGACAGTGACCCGAAAACTATTGTGCTTGGTGGCAATTCTTTTATCAAGCCTATGATTATTTTATTGAAACTCTCGATGCTATCAGGATTGGCGACTATGTATTTTTCATCTGAAGGAGCGCCAATCAGCGGATTATACGCATCTACCAGGCATAACCTGTCCTTGTACACATCAATGTCCCAGCCATATTCCTTGAAAAGTCCTCTCACAATATCAGGAATGGTGCTTGAAACTACAAAAACGCAGTTCCCACCAGATTTCAGGGTATTATAAACAGTCTGCATCCCGAAAACCTCGCCTTCCACACCAGGCTGGCTATAATATACAAGACTTTTGCCCTTCGGTATACCGCCGCCAAGGATTTCGTCAAGCCTGGGGATGCCCGTCTCTACCATTATTTTCCCCCCAACATCTTTAAATTTACTCCCTCAAGCTCGTATTCAAACCATGGCGTAGGCTTTGAAGATAGACCGGTCACCCTTAAAAAATTCTTATCATTTTCAATTTTAATTTCTATCATGCCATCGAAAAGCTGTTTTAAGGTTGCGATAGCCTGCTCATCATGCATGCCGCTTTCAATTACATATATCCCAAGGGCTCCGGCAGCTTTGATTCGTCCTGTAAATACATGAAGGAACCTGAAAACCGTCTGGATATTGGAATACATCAATATTGTAGATAGGGAATTGATATGAAGCTGGATTTTATGGTTATTCTTTTTCATGAAGAAATCTTCGAAAAACTGGCTGATTTTAACCCCTATTCCGGTCAGGTCGACCGGGCTGCTGGCAATTTTAATGTTCTCATTTTCCAGTGCGGCACCGCCCAGTGTTTTTGTGACGCAATCCACTATGGCAATTTTTGATAACGGAAGATTCAGCTTGTTCTCCTTGAACCATTCCAGGATATTAGTCGCTGATTCACGTGTTGTAACCATAATAATTGCATTTTCATTATTTACGGCGCCGTGGTAAGCGATTAGTTTCAGGATAGACTCCTTTCCGCTCATAGGAGGCCCTATTAACATTATATTCGAGCCTTTTTTTATGCCGCCGATGGCGTCGTCCAGTTCCTTGATGCCTATTGAATAATCACTCATGGTTATCGTATTGATAAGACTATTTAGATTTTGATATATATAAATACTAACCTAACTAAATTACCTGTCGAAAGGTTATAACTAGCCAGCAATTAATAAACTGGATTAACCATGTCAAAAATCGTAATAATAGGCCTTGGAAGCGGGGGTTTTGCAGCTTCCCTTGCAATACGCAGGACCGACCCTGAAGCATCAATCACAATTATAGAAAAAAGACCATATGAGATGTTTTCACCGTGCGGTATGCCTTTTGCAATTGAGGGTATAGTCGGTCTTGATAAACTCCGGTTCTCCCTGCCTGATGATAAAATGATTACAAAGCTGCTCGGGCACGAAGCAACGGCAATAAATCAGCTTGAAAAAAACGTGGCTGTAAAGAATCTCAAAACAGGGGAGAACATTTCTGTGCCATACGATTCTCTCATCTTCGCCCCGGGCGCAGAGCCCTTTATCCCTCCGATAAAAGGGGCAAAGGAAGCTATTGGTAAAGGGGTCTTTGTGCTGCATGACATTGAGAGCGCACGTAAAATCATAGAACATTGCGGAAAAGCAAAGAGGGCTGCGGTAGTCGGCGCGGGTCCGATAGGTCTTGAAATCGCTGTGGCTTTGCGGGCTAAAGGGCTTGATGTGACAGTGATAGAGATGCTCTCTTATGCGTTTCCCCGCGCCCTTGACAGGGATATGGCGAAAATGGTTGAAGATTCGCTTGGAGAGAGCGGGATAAAATTGCTATTGAATAAAAGCGTGAGCAGTATAAACGGTGCGCCTGTTGGGTCTGTCTCGGTCGGAGATGAGGTGGTTGCTGCAGATATGGTAGTTCTTGCTTCGGGCGTCAGGGCGAACTTTGAGATGGCGAAGAATGCGGGTATCGAGATAGGGAAATGGGGCATCAGGACAAACGCAAGGATGGAGACCAATATTAAGGGCATTTATGCTGTCGGGGACTGTATCGAGACGGTGAGCCTGATAAACCACAGGCCCACGGTGATGCAGCTTTCCTCGGCTGCTTACAGGCAGGGGATGGTGGCAGGCAGGAATGCGGCTGGCGGGTATGATATATATGAAGGGGCGCTTGGCACATTTGTATCTCTTATCGGCAGTCTGGAGGTCGGAGCGAGTGGCTTTAATGAGTTCTTTGCCGAATCCGCAGGATATGAAGTGATATCAGGTAAGGCGCGTGGGAAGACAAAGCCTGAGTATTATCCAGGCTCTAAGGATATCACGGTCAAGATAATAGCGGATGCAAAAACAGGCAGGGTTCTGGGAGGACAGGTCGTGGGAGAGGAGGGTGCAGGGGCGCGAATAAACGTGCTTTCGCTTGCGATAAAAGCAGGTATGGATGTTTATGCTCTCAGCTCAACCGAAATGGCTTACTGCCCTATGGTTGCCGAGAATTATGACGCGCTGAATAAGGCGGCGGATTTTGCGGTGAGGAAGCTTGAGAAGGGAAAGTGAACTTTAACCAAAGGTGAAAAGACCGTTACTATGTTGAAGGGAAAAATGTTCATTAACGTTTCCAATATTTCAGGTTGAAAACCTTCTCTTCAAATGTACCAGCTCGAAAATGACTAGCTAGCTGAATAATCATATCCTTAAATTCATCCTCTGCTAGGTCTGACTTCATATCGTTTAGCAAATGGGCTGAAACGACGATATCATTCTCTTGCCTTGGAGTACGATGGTCGAAAGTTAAATAACGTGGATCCTTGGGATTGTCCTCAATCAGCCGTATACCACTATAGTAGCAAAGGAATCCTTGCCCATCCCATGCTTTCTTTAAGGCTCGAATGCGAGCTCCCTTATCAGGTTTTTTGCGCATATCTACCCGATCAATCAGTTTTTTGCAGCGTTTGCAACAATATGCCAATGGGTGGATAGGACATCCACAAACCTCACATACTTTGGAATCGCTCATACTTTCACCCTCTCCCCGCACTCATTCCTCCTGTAAACCCCGAACTCTGTCTTCTTCAAAACATCCCCTGAGAACACAGGCCCGTCCTTGCACACCCGCAGTCCGTCCACGCAGCACGCGCCGCATATCCCTATGCCGCATTTGATGTATCGGTGAAGGCTGATCTGTGCCTTTGACGGAGTGACCTTATCGAGAACCTTTTTCATCATAATCTCAGGGCCGCAGCAGTATATCTGGCTGTATTTATTTGCATCATCGAGCAACTGCGTCACGTACCCGTGTATTCCCTCCGAGCCATCATCCGTGGCAACCCGCACCT
>JAPMTY010000063.1 GCA_026552835.1 Candidatus Methanoperedens sp. | reverse complement strand
TTTTTTAGCTTCTTCTTCAGCCTGTTTGATCTCAGTTAAAATTTCAGCTCTTGTCATTGAATTCCTCTACATGCAAAATAATAGCCTCGTTTTGACTCCACTTGCATAGGGGAGCACCTACTTAAATTATTCGGTTTTAACTTGTTTATGCAATAGCGCATCTCTATTTTTAATGATAAATCGTTTTAATTATTTCATCACATCATATCCTGCATTAGTCCAGTTCATGATTCCGCCTTTCATGTTGTAAATTTCCTTAAACCCGTTATATACAAGTATTTCACTTGCCTGCGCGCTGCGGCCGCCGGTCATGCAATAGACCAGGATTTTCTTATCGCGCGGCAATTCATTTAACCTTTTATCAAGAACCTGCACCGGTATCAGTGTTGAATTATTAATATGCCCTGCATCGTATTCTTCCTGCGTTCGCACATCAAGGATGAGAACATCGCCGCGGTCTATCATCTGTTTGGCTTGCTGGATGCTGACATCGGTATATTGTGTTTTTTCAGGGGTTGTGGTACTCACGCATCCGGATATTGTAACCAGGATCAAGGAACATACAAATATAATCAAATAAATTGGTTTCATATTTGCTATTATTGTCCCTCAAATAATAAGAAATAAGCTGGTCTAATATACCGGTATAACGTGCTGTCAAACACTTTTATGCGATAGTTTATTTTAACCATAGTACCAATAAGTACTTTCATGGCAATCCACCCCATCGAATATCGCTACGGCAACCCTGAAATGAAGGCAGTGTGGAGCGAAGAAGCACGTCTCCGGAAGATGCTTTCAGTTGAAACGGCGCTTGCAAAAGCCGAAGTGTTTACAGGCTATATCCCGGAAGGGAAAGACGACAAAATAGCCGCCGGGGCGGATAAAGTTATACTTGAAAGGGTCAAGGAGATAGAAGATGAAATCCATCACGATGTAATGGCAGTAGTCCTTGCATTGGCTGAACAGTCGGGAGACGGAGGGAAATGGGTTCATTTCGGCGCAACCTCCAACGACATCCTGGACACGGCGACTGCCCTCCAGATAAAAGATGCAATATCCATTTTAAGGAAAGAGACTGCAAAACTGCGTTCTGTACTGCTTGATATGGCTCTTTCGCATAAGAATACAGTATGCGCAGGACGCACACACGGACAAATTGGCGTTCCCACTACATACGGCCTGCGTTTTGCGATATGGGCGTCTGAGATCGACAGGCATATGGAAAGACTGGACCAGCTTGCGCCCCGCGCCACTGCAGGAAAAATGAGCGGGGCGGTCGGCACGCAGGCGGCTTTCGGTACAAAGGGCATTGAGATACAGAAGAAAACAATGGAATTCCTGGGGATTGAGGCTGCCGATGTTTCAAACCAGATTATCCAGAGGGACAGGCATGCCGAATTCGTGATGTGGATGGCAAATATTGCTACCACGCTTGATAAAGTCTGTATCGAGATACGAAGCCTTGCCAGAAGCGAAATAGCGGAAGTCGAGGAGGGTTTCGGGAAGAAACAGGTGGGTTCATCAACCATGCCTCATAAGCGCAACCCCATAAAATCCGAACAGGTCTGCGGCCTTGCGAGAATCGTGAGGGCAATGGTTGAGCCGGAACTTCGCAATAACACACTCTGGGATGAGCGTGACCTCACCAACTCTTCCTGTGAGCGCATTGTGTTCCCTGAGTCGTGTGTGCTTACTGACCATATATTACGCCTCACCACGACCATTATCCAGAACCTGCGCTTTTATCCTGAGAATATCAGGAAAAACCTGAACCTGCTGAATGGCCTGAATATGGGCGAAGCTATAATGATTGAACTCAGTAAGAAAGGAGTGGGAAGACAGGAAGCGCATGAAATCGTGCGCGAATGCGCTATGTCGGCGCGCGAGACAGGAAGCCACATGAAGGATGCGCTGATTAAGAATAAGACCGTTTCGAAATATCTTACGGAAAATGAGATAATTTCACTGATGAACCCGGATAATTATATAGGCACGGCCGTTATTCAGGTGGAATCCCTTGTAACAAAGCTTAAAAAACGAAAATAGAAAGAGGATTGTAATTGTTAAGAAAAGCTACCATCAAAGACGTTGAAAAGATATGGAAACTCGTGAATAGTTACGCAGATACCCGCATAATGCTTCCCCGTTCATTGAGTGAACTATATGAGAACCTCAGGGATTTTTACGTATTCACGGAAGATGATAAAATGGTAGGCTGCGGCGCGCTTCATATCACATGGGAAGATTACGGGGAAATCCTCTCACTTGCAGTTGAACCTTCAAGGGTCAGGGAGGGTATAGGTTCGCAGCTTCTCAAAGCCTGTGAGGAAGAAGCCAGGACTCTCGGATTGAATAAGCTCATCACTCTTACTTATGCTCCTGAGTTCTTTGAAAAGCATGGTTTTGTTAGAGTGAAAAAAAGCACGCTGCCGCATAAGATATGGAGCATGTGTATCAAATGCCCGAAGTTCCCTGAGTGCGATGAGATTCCGCTTGTGAAGAAGATAAGTTAATTATTTAATATTCGCAAGCAGTTCCTGCATCCCTTTCGTGTTAAGCCTGACTCTTTCCCCGTCCACCTCTGCATAACACTCTTTCACAAGATAGTCGAGCTGGAATTTCAATTGTGATTCTGAAATGCCAAGTTCTTTCATTATTTCTTTTTTTGTTTTCTCGAAAGCTCCGATGGATTTTACTATTCTCCTCCGCAGCGGGTTTTCAAGAGTTTTGAACATCATCTGGTGGTCATGCGGTGTTTTTATCTCGCAGGCATCGGGTTCTGGCGGTATTGATTCTATTTCGTCGTTCATTTATGTCAACCCTATTATGATTCGGTTAGCCTTGTTATTAATTGTATCGTAAACTTCTTCGCATCAGAGTTGTAATGAATGGGTTTGATGATGCAGGTTGATTACGATGAATTTATGGAACGACAGTATAATTACTGCTTGAGAAAGATAAATTCATCTCTCTGGATGAGCTTTAAAGCGCCAAAGTTTAATAAGTATGAGATACAATCCTTGAATAATGAGCGAAGTTAAAACGATTGGAGAACATAAAACCTCTTGGGTAACCATCTCCAACGATGAATATGAGTCCATGAAATCCACGTTAGAGGTTCTTTCTGATACTGAACTGCTGGAGCAGATTAAGGAAAGTGAAGAGGATTACAAAGCTGGGAGATATAAAAAACTTCGCGATTTAATTAAGGAAGCTAAGAAGGATTAAGTCATTTCGTCTTTGTGCTTAAAACCTACAATAACAACTCTTTTTTCATTCTCATCTATTCTGAAAAGCACCCGCCACCTTTTTTCAAAATAGATTTCCCATATTCCAGCCAAGGGATGACGGAGTGGTTTTGCATAAGACTGTGGCGCAGTTTCAAGTTTTATCAATTTCTTATAAAGTATCTCCTTTAAATGGTTATCCAGCTTTTTATCAATTATGCGCTGAATTTTTTCAGGGATGATAACTTTATAGTCCATAGCTAACCCTTTTTACAAGACAGGTGCAACAAGGTCTATATATTCAGACGCATACACTTTCAGTTTCATTATTTCTGCCATATTTGTAATTTTCCCGTGCAAAATGCACCTCTAAAAGAGAGTATGCTACAAGTTGTATATAAACGAATATGTTTTTACCACTAAAAGAAGGATCCTGATACGTATTTTTTCGTCATCAACGTTACGCTGCGCCTAATATTTGTTAAAAAAGTCCCTGAGTTTGATGCTTACTCATTACATTTTTGAGTTATTCCTTTTGAAGCACATCACTAAGCAGTTCTTCGACTGCCCTTTTATCAGGAGTCCACTTATCCCTATACTGTATAAGAAAATCAGTAAGTTCCATTACCTTATTTATCTTACAATCGGCACTGCTTCCCCGCACTCCGGGCACTTCCCATCCTTAATATTAATCGCGCTCACGCGAAAGCCGGCACGGTCAATCAGCAGCGCATTGCACTTCGGACAATACGTATTCTCATACTTATGCCCCGGAACATTACCGGTATAAACAAACCTCATGCCCTCTTTCTTCGCAATATCATAAGCCATCTCCAGCGTCTCCACAGGCGTCGAATTAAGGTCATCCATCTTATACATGGGATGGAATCTCGTGAAATGCATGGGCGTATCTGCACCAAGGTTATCATGCACCCATTTCACGATTTGCGTTAGCTCCTCCGGAGAATCGTTTTTTGTCGGGATAATAAGTGTAATCGTCTCGACATGCATGCCAAGTTCCTTTGCAAGTTTCGTTGATTCAAGCACCGGCGCAAGCCTTGCGCCGCAGATTTTCCTGTAAAAATCATCGGAAAACGATTTTATATCAACGCGGTATGCGTCAAGATACGGCGCCATCCTTCGAAGTGCTTCCGGTGTGATGTAGCCGTTGGTCACGTACACGGTCTTTAATCCTGCTTTTTTCGCAAGCACCGCGCTGTCGTATGTGTATTCATGCCAGATGGCGGGTTCGTTATACGTCCATGCTATTGATTTGCATCCGGCCGCCAGCGCCCGCTTGATTGCCTCTTCAGGCGTTATTTCCATCGTGTACGACTCATCAAGCGCAGCCTGCGAAATGTTCCAGTTCTGGCAGTGCATACACCTGAAATTGCATCCGATAGTGCCCAGTGAATAAGAAAGTGTTCCGGGCAGGAAATGGTACAGGGGTTTTTTCTCAATCGGGTCAACGGCTTCGCTTGAAACGGTATTATATATCAATGTGTAAATTTTCCCATTTTTGTTCTGTCGTGTCCTGCATACCCCCAGTTTCCCCTCGGCTATCGTACACCTGTGTGAACATACATTGCATTTGATTTTGTTGCCCGGAAGACTGTCAAACAGAACCCCTTCTTTAATCATAGACTATGCCCCTTTTATAGTTAAGAACCTGATTTTTGTTAACATATCACATGAGCCTTCGTGCGTTCTCTGCGCCTTTGCGGTGTGCGTTTTATTCACCGCAAAGACGCAAAGGTCGCAAAGATAGTTTAAATTGTTTTGTTTTTGACTATAACTGTCATCTTCCGGCGCAGGATTTTATGCATATATTTCGGGTCTTGATTCTATCTGCTTTGAGCGTTTCTTTCGCAGTTCGTCTTTTATCGTCTCGTAATAACTCATTATATCCGAGGTAACAGACGGACCCGTATCATCTATTGCAGCCAGGAAATGCGATTGCCTGACTTTTTCGGCTTTAATATTTTCACGCATCGCGAACCGCCCTGCTTTCTTACACACAGCGGCTATGTCCGCGCCTGTGAAGTCTTCAGTCAATTCTACGAGCTTTTCAATTTTCACGTCCTTTGCAAGCGCCATTTTCTTTGTATGGACCTTGAAGATTTCAAGCCTTGTCTTTTTATCAGGCACAGGCACAAGTATCATCTCGTCAAACCTTCCCGGGCGCAAAAGTGCGGGGTCGATTATGTCCGGCCTGTTCGTAGCCCCGATAATCACAACGCCGCGAAGTTCCTCGAGGCCGTCAAGTTCCGAAAGCAGCTGGTTCACAATCCGCTCGGTCACATGCGGCTCACCCGCTGCCGATCCCCTTATGGGAGCGAGCGCATCAAGTTCATCAAGGAATATGATAGCGGGCGCAACCTGGCGCGCTTTTTTGAATATCTCTGCTATATGCTGTTCCGATTCGCCGTACCATTTCGATAAAATATCGCTGCCTTTGACCGTTATGAAATTCGCTTCACTTTCTTTTGCGATGGCTTTTGCAAGAAGGGTTTTCCCCGTTCCCGGAGGCCCGAATAGAAGCACGCCTTTGGGTGCTTCAACTCCTATTTTTCTGAACGAATCCCCATAACGCAGCGGCCATTCAACAGCCTCTTTCAGCAGGGCTTTTACGGTATCAAGCCCGCCAATATCCTCCCATGTCACATTGGGCACTTCAAATAAAATCTCCCGCAGTGCAGAGGGCTGGACCTCTCTCATGACCTCTTCAAAGTCTGAACGCATTATTACCAGCTTATCCAGCGTTTCCTTGGGAATTTCTTTCAATTCAAGGTCTATTTCAGGGAGAATCCTGCGAAGCGAAGTCATGGCAGCTTCCCTGCACAGCGCTGCTATGTCGGCGCCGACGAACCCGTATGTGCGGTCTGCAAGGGCATCAAGACTCACATCCTCGGTAAGCGGCATCCCGCGAGTGTGTATCTGGAATATTTCCTTTCTCCCTTCACGGTCAGGCACTCGAAGCTCAATCTCACGGTCAAACCTGCCAGGGCGGCGAAGCGCCATGTCAAGCGCCTCGGGGCGGTTTGTCGCCCCTATAACGATCACGTTCTTTCTTGATTTTAAGCCGTCCATTAATGAAAGAAGCTGCGCCACAACGCGGCGCTCAACCTCGCCCGTGACCTCGGCGCGCTTGGGGGCGATGCTGTCAATCTCATCGATGAAAATTATGGCAGGGGAATTTTTATCAGCTTCATCAAAAGCCTCACGCAGCTTATGCTCGCTTTCCCCGTAATATTTCGACATGATTTCAGGGCCGTTTATGGTAATAAAATACGCATCGCTCTCATTTGCAACCGCTTTTGCAAGCATGGTTTTCCCGGTCCCAGGCGCGCCGTGAAGAAGGACTCCTTTTGGGGCGTCTATCCCGAGCCTGTTGAAGAGTTCAGGATGCCGCAGAGGCAATTCTATTATCTCCCTGATTTTAGTGAGAGCGGGCTTTATCCCGCCTAAGTCCTCATACATTACCTCGGGTATTCCTTCTTCAAGCTCAACAGCTTCAGGCAAGAGTTCGACTTCCGTCATATCTGTAATCTTGACTATACCCGCCGGGGTTGTCGAAACCACATGGAGTTTAATCTCGCCAAGACCAAAGGAAGGGAACATTCCCTCGAATACATGCTCAAGCATCATATCCCCGCCGTATGATTCCCTGGGTTTTCGCACACTGGTGGTCGAGATAATATCCCCTTTTGAAACAGTCCTGTTATGAAAAATAGACCGAAGGCTTTCGCTGGGCGCATAGATATGGATATTCTGGGTAACCGGGGATAGTATGACTTTTTTTGCTTCTTTCCATTCTGCTTTCCTGACCTCCACAAATTCCCCGAGACTTGTTTTCGCGTTAGTCCGTATCAGCCCGTCCATTCGGATGACATCGAGCCCTTCATCCTGGGGGTATGACCTTCCCACCACCGCCGATGTCTGGCGCTCGCCTGTAACTTCCACTACGTCAAAAATATTGACTCCAATATCGTTCCTGAACTTTTCATCGATTCTTACGATGCCTTTCCCGACATCCCTCTGGTCTGCCTCTGACACTTTTAACCGCGCTGATTTTTCCATGATTCCCTATATTATAATATTTTGTTTTATTTCATAAAAGTTTGCTTTCGTCCCGGCCCGACTGAAACATACTCAATTTCAACGCCCATCAATTCTTGAAGCAATTCAATGTACAACCTGGCATTTATGGGAAGTTCAGGGAAACCTTCAGCACCGGAAATATCCTCCTCCCATCCGGGGAGGTCAATATAAACTGGCTTGCACCGGGCGATATCATCTGAAAGTTCTGGCGGGTAATCAAGCTGTTTCCCGTCAATTTCATATCCGATGCATATTTTCAAAGGGTTAAGCCCTGAAAGGACGTCAACTTTGGTGAGAGCCAAGCCGGTATAGCCGTTGAGATTGATGGATTTTCCTGAAAGCGGAAGGTCAAACCAGCCGCATCTTCGTGGTCTTCCGGTGGTTGTGCCGAACTCGCCACCTTTTTCACGCAGGTGCTCGCCGACTTCGTTTTTCTGCTCTGTGGGAAGAGGTCCTTCCCCGACTCGTGTAATATAAGCTTTGATGACGCCGATTACCTTATCCACTTTTTTCGGGCCGACCCCGAGTGACGCGCAGGCGGAACCTGCCACCGTGCTTGAGGATGTGACGAATTTTTGCGTGCCGTGTATAATATCAAGATGCGTTCCCTGCGCACCTTCAGCAAGAATGTTTTTCCCGTGTTTTAATGCAAGATTTATCTCTTTTGATACATCGGTGATATAAGGTTTTAACTTTTTTCCGATTTCAAGGTATTCATCGACCTCAGAGCGTGCAATCTCCGTGTCTCCGCCCAGTTCTTTTATGGCATTTTCTTTATGCGGGACAATTTCCAGAAGTCGCTTCCTGAACCTGTTTTCATCCGCAATATCAGCCATCTGTATCTCATCGCGCCCCACCTTATCGATATAGGCAAAACCGATTCCCCTGCTCGTTGTCCCGATCTTTACGGCGCGTTTTGATTCGCGAAGGGTGTCAAGAGCGACATGATAGGGCATTATGATGCTTGTCTTTGCATCAATTCCCAGCTTTGACGGTGTCACTTCCACGCCGTTTTCTGCAAGCATGGCAATTTCATCCATCAGGATCTTCGGGTTCATGACAGTGCCTGGGCCTATCAGGAGGCGGGCATCGAAAAGCACGCCTGAAGGAATAAGATGCAGTTTGTAGGTTTTTCCTTCAGCCACAACAGTATGCCCGGCGTTATCACCGCCCTGGAAGCGCGCCACAATATCGTATTGCGATGCCAGCATATCCACGATTTTGCCTTTGCCTTCGTCCCCGAACTGTGCGCCTGTGATTATGGTGAACATATTTTTCTATCTTTATCTTACGTGAAATATGATAAGTTTACCTGATTTCAGATATTGACAGGATTTTAGAGAGTCTTTATTATCATGCAGGAAAGATAATCAGCATTATCAGGCGACCTCATGACGGAACCCCATAAAAACCCAAAAGTTTTCATCAGCTACAGCCATGATTCTGAGGAACATATTGAAAGAGTGCTTAATCTCTCAAAGCGCTTGCGTGAAGATGGGATTGACTGCGTTGTCGATCAGGATGTGACTTCTCCTCAAGAAGGATGGGCTATTTGGATGAGTAATCAAATTGAGGAGGCTGATTTTGTTCTTGTTGTGTGCACCCAGACCTACGAGCGCAGGTTCAGAGGAAAAGAAGAAACTGAAGAGGGCCTTGGAGCAACATGGGAAGGGGCAATCATCACACAAAAATTGTATGAAGCTAAAGCCAAAAATACACAGATTATCCCAATATTATTTTCAAATGGCAACAAATCTCAAATCCCGATTGTACTTCGTAGCGCAACATATTACAAACCCGATACCGATAAAGATTACAAATCTCTTATCAACCGTCTTAAAAACCCCCATAACATATTAAAATCCGATCAAAGAAAATCCACGAATCCTATTACTCTCAAAAGTGCCCAGCCCTGCAACGTCCCCTTTCCGCGCAATCCCTATTTCACAGGCCGCGAACAGGTTTTAGAACAGCTTCACAATGCGCTAAAATCTGATAAAGCCGCGGCACTGGCGCAGGCTATCAGCGGTCTTGGCGGCATCGGAAAGACGCAGACAGCAGTTGAATACACTTACCAATACCGGAACGAATATGACGCTGTGTTGTGGGTGAAAGCCGATTCACGCGAGGCGCTTATCTCTGATTATGCGGCACTGGCGCATGTTCTTGATCTCCCAGAAAAGGATGCAAAAGAGCAAACCCTCGTTGCGGCTGCTGTGCGGCGCTGGCTTGAAAACAATTCAGGATGGCTTCTGGTATTTGATAATGCAGATGAACCCGGACTTCTGGAAGATTATATCCCAATAAATCATAAAGGTCATATTCTCCTGACATCGAGGGCGCAGCTTTTTGATAAACTTGGAATTTCAAAGCCAGTTGAACTTGAAAAAATGCCGCCTGATGAAGCAAAAGAATTCCTGCTTAAGCGCACAGGGCGAAAAGACCTCCATCAAACAGAAATCGAGGCGCTTGGAAAAATAGCCGAGGAACTTGACTATTTGCCATTAGCCTTGGAACAGGCAGGAGCTTATATCAATAAATTAAAGTGCAGCTTTTCTGATTATCTATCAAGTTACAAAAATTGTGGTTTGACGCTGCTTCAGGAATCTTTTCCTGTGACCGGCAAATATCCGAAATCCATTGCTACCACATGGTTATTGAACTTTGAACAGGTTGAGAAAACTTCAAAAGCTTCTGCTGATCTATTGACAGCAAGCGCTTTTTTAAATCCTGACAATATCCCTCTTGAACTTATTACACAGGGTGCGCCTGAACTTGGAGAGGCGATCACTGAGGCTCTTGTAGATATCAAAACTAATCCGATTGTTCTTGATAAATTACTTTTACCACTCGCTCAGTATTCTCTCATCACACGCGATGTCAGCGAGCGCACATACAGCATTCACCGACTTGTGCAGGCTGTGATAAGGGACAGGATTGGTAAAGATGCTGAGCGGGTTTGGGCAGAACGAACCGTGAAAGCTATAAACCGCGCGTTTCCATCAGTTGAGTTCTCGAACTGGCATCTTTGTGAAAGACTTATTCCGCATGCACAGGCTGAAGCTGAGCTTATAAGAAAATATGGATTTGAATTTGAAGAAGCTACGATATTATTGAATAATGCGGGACTCTACCAGTATGAACGCGCTTTGTATTCAGAAGCCAAACCAATGTACAGGCATGCACTGGAAATACTGGAAAAAACTCTGGACAAAGACAATCCCTCTGTAGCGACTTTACTCAACAATCTGGCGGAACTTTATAGAGCACAGGGCAAGTACGACGAAGTAGAACCCATGTGCAAGCGTGCTGAGGAAATATATGAAAAATCGCTGGGCAAAGACCATCCCTCTGTAGCGACTTCACTCAACAATCTGGCGGAACTTTATAGAGCGCAGGGCAAATATGACGAAGCAGAACCCATACACAAGCGCGCGTTGGCAATACGCGAAAAATCTCTTGGCTCCGACCATCCCGATATAGCGCAATCGCTCAATAATCTGGCGTTAGTTTATGATTCACAGGGCAAAAATGCCGAAGCTGAATCCATGTACAGATGCGCTCAGGAAATATTAGAAAAATCATTGGGGGAAAATCATCCCAACATAGCCACTCTCTTAAAAAACCTCGCCGCCCTGCTTCGCAAAACAAACCGCGAGGCTGAAGCAAAAGATATGGAGGAGCGCGCGAGGAAGATACGAGGAGGAGGAAGGAAGGGGGATTAATCACATTAGTTTATCCGTGAAAATTGGTATGTGATTCAAATAAATGAAAAGCATAAAAAAATATTATCTATAGCTTCATATACTCCCTCAAAACTGTAGTCGCATAACTCCCCTTCTGCAAAGAGAACTCAAGCGTGACTTTAATCTTCCCTGCATTAATATCATCCTCCTCAACACTGAATTCAGGCTTGAAAGACAAAATAATCTCCCTCCGCAATCCTCTTGACGACAATTCAGGCATCTCAGGGACTTTGAAACCCTCAGGCTCGACATTTAATTCCCTCACCACAGCCCTTTCTATCTCACCCGGCGCGCCTTCTGCCAACTGGGTTTCATACCCCACAAGAGGCGCAGTGACAAATGCCCGCCCCCTGTTGATGAGATTATTTATCCCGTCCAGGTTATCCTTCGTGACCTTCTGGAGCCGCGAAGTATCAGGCAGACCCATTTCATTCTTAAAACACACGATGTCCCCATCATACGCCTCATGTATAGACAGCCCGGATGCAATCCGCCGGCTGAGTATAATATTGAAGATATACGATTGGTACGCGTGCAGGAACATTGCCTGTAATTTCGGGGATAATTTTTTAAAAGCCCCTGTATAATCATCAGGATACGCAATCAGGTGGTTCATCATAGCCCTCTCGAACTGGAGACGCAAAGGGTACAGGTTCAGCCCTTCTTTATAGTCGCCTGTATCCTCTACAAACTGGCGCGCTTTTTTAATTTCTTCTGATTCATCTGGAAAGGCTCTTGCTATATACGTAAGCGCCGCCTCCCTGAAATTACCCCGCGCGATAGCTTCGCCAACGACATGCGTCACCGGGCGAATCTCACCAAATCTCTGGACGCCAAAGAAATTCGGCGCGCCTTGCAAAAGCTCCAATGTTGCGGCTTTTACCCGTGAAAGCGTCTCTTCCTGTGATAGGTCGATATCTCTAATCGTTATTTTGAAACGATTTCCCCACAGGTCACCGAGGCTTATTTTATTGTTTGAGCGCCCGATAGGTTTTAGCTCCACGTCCTTTAAACGGACGCGCGATAAGTCTTCTTCACCCACGTCCCAGATACTTATCTTCTGTTTTGTGAGAGCGCGCTTATCCTTGGTCCCGGCCCAGCCGAACCTCTGCTGGCTTATCCTCATTATCCGCGCAAGGTCGTGGACAAGATGATGGATATCCCAGTTTTTTTTCGTGAGTTCTGCGATCAGGTATTTCCCGTTTGCGGTTTCAATCCTGTTTGTAAGCTCCTCTACATGGAAATCCTCGATTTGCTGCCGGATGACCCCGCCGATTCCCGGAGTTTTTGTACAGTATAAGCCGATGCCTATCGTATTATCCTGAGCTATGATAGCAACCCCCGTGTATTGTATGAATCATAATCAGGTGCCTATATATACAAGATTAATATAACCCTATGCGCTTTTAGGCATCAGCAGGTGACAGATTGATTATCATACGAAAATTCAAGCCTTCGGATTTCCAGTGGGTCATTGATATCGAAAGGAAAGTCTTTGATGAACATGACCCTTATCTTTATATGCAGTTTTATGAGACGTATCCTGAGAGTTTTGTTGTCGCTGAAATTAACGGGTTCGTGGTGGGATACGTTGCAGGGTTCATGGCAAAAGAGGGAGTAGGCCGCGTTTTTTCTCTTGCAGTACATCCCTCGTACCAGAACAGGGGCGTCGGCGGCAGCCTATTAAATGAGATTATCTGGGTTCTCCAGAGGTTTGGAGTTACCGAGATTATTCTTGAAGTGCGTTCAGGCAATATTAAAGCGAAAAGATTCTATGAAAGGCATGGGTTCCGCCAGATTGGAATAAAAGAGAAATACTATAATGATGCCGAGAACGCATGTTTGATGAAACTTGAAATAAAATAATGGCCTGCGGTGGTACGCGGCACCGCAAAACTATATCTTTTTAATCCAGGTCAAAGTCTTTTTTCTTGGGTTTTGCATCTTTTGCAGAAGCTATCACGTCATCAATGCGCAATATCATACCTGCAGCTTCAGTAGCCGATGTAATTGCCTGTGTTTTCACGCGAAGTGGTTCGATGACACCTCTCTCCATCATATCCACAGGTTTGCCCTCGTATACATCAAGACCGACATTCTTGTTCCCCTGTTCATGCTCTCTTCGCAGTTCCACAAGCATATCTATGGCGTCAAGACCCGCATTCTCAGCCAGGGTCTTGGGAATGATTTCAAGCGCCTGTGCGAATTTATTCACCGCAAGCTGTTCCCTGCCTTCCAGTGTAGAAGCGTAATCCTTGAGGCGAAGTGCAAGTTCCATTTCGGGCGAGCCTCCGCCTGCCAGTATTTTCTCATCCTCGATCGCCACGCCCACAACGCGCAACGCATCATGCATCGCCCTGTCAAGGCTTGTGACGACGTGCTCGGTTCCGCCGCGCAGCAATATTGAATAAGTATCCGGATTCTTGCATCCGGTAATGAATATCATTTCCCCGTTACCGACCATCTTTTCTTCGACAAGCTCTGCCTGTCCAAGGGCATCGGGTCTTATCTCATCAAGGCTTGTGATTATTTTACCGCCTGTAGCCCGTGATAATTTCACAAGGTCGTTCTTCTTTACCCTGTGCGCCACGAAAATACCTGCTTTTGCAAGGAAATAGCGCGCCATGTCATCAACGCCTTTCTGGCAGAATACTACGTTTACGCCGCCGTTGATTACTTTATTAGCAGCGTCACGCACCTGGTTTTCTTCCTGTTCAAGGAACATGCGGGTCTGCCCGACTCCTTCAATGGATATTTCGGATTTTGTCTCAGTTTTCCTGACTTCGATAGGGGTTGCGAGGATTGCTATTTTCGCATTCTCTATCCGGGTTGGCATGCTCGCGTGCGTTTTTGTCTTATCCAGGATTATCCCCTGTATAAGTTCGCTGTCCTCCACACTTCCTTCCCCGCGCCGCTCGATTGATATGTCCTTGATGTTCACTTTCCTTTTCCCGTTCTCGGTTTTAACTATAGATTTAATTGCAGTGACAACGAGGTCTGAAAGTTTTTCTCTTGAGAATTCGATGCCTTTCCCGGTAAGTGCGGTCTGGGCGATTTTACGAAGCTGCTCGTCTGTTGAATCAACTGCAATATCGGTGAGGATTTCTTTTGACTTGTGCG
>JAPMTY010000064.1 GCA_026552835.1 Candidatus Methanoperedens sp. | reverse complement strand
GATAAACGATTCCGACCTTGGAAAAGCAGGTCTTGTTGAAGAAAAGAAGATCGGCGATGAATCAATGACATACATAACAGAATGCCATAATCCAAAAGCAGTCTCAATAATCCTTCGCGGCGGAACAGAACACGTAGCCGATGAAGCAGAGCGCGCATTACATGACGCACTTCGCGTTGTTGGTGTAGCGATCGAAGATGAGACACTCGTAGCAGGCGGCGGTTCACCAGAAGTTGAACTGGCACTGCGCCTGCGTGAATATGCAAGCACGCTAAAAGGCAGGGAACAGCTTGCGGTTGCAAAATTCGCAGATGCGCTTGAAGTTATCCCAAGAACTCTTGCAGAAAATGCAGGTCTTGACCCAATAGATATGCTTGTGGAAATGAGAAGCCAGCATGAGAAAGGAAATAAGACAGCCGGTCTTAACGTATTCACCGGAAAGGTCGTTGACATGTGGAAAGAAGGCGTAGTAGAGCCACTCCGTGTCAAAACCCAGGCAATAAGCTCAGGCACCGAAGCAGCAACCATGATCCTGCGCATCGATGATGTGCTCTCCAGCAAATCAGGCGGAGGCATGCCGCCAGGAGGACCCGGAGGCATGGGCGGTATGGGCGGAATGGAAGGTATGGACTAAGCGGGTTATCCCCCGCTTTTCTTTTTTTTTGGTTACAATGGATTTTCTTGATACTTCTTCACATTCCAAAGACGAATTGGTCAGGATACTCTCAAAAGAACTTGAGAAAAATCCTCTCTTAATACTTACAGGTCCCCAGGGAGGAGGAAAAACAACTCTTGCTATAAAACTCCTGTCTGAGAATGTCGGGGGTTATTTTGAAGGCAGGGCACGTTCTGCGCAGCCGGCGGTTCTTATCAGGAAAGATCTCGTTGAAAAAATGAAGGAAGAACTTTATGAGAAAAGAAGGCTTCCTATTTCTGATAGTGATGAGCCGGAATATGTTGATGTTTCTATTTATGACCAGGTCAAATTTCTTGTTGAGAATGTCTTTGATGTGATGGAACTTGGAGAACCTGAACTTATAAGGCAGATCACTTCAGTCACAAAGAAAATAGGCGTTGTCCCAAAGGCGATCGAACTCATCGCAAGTGATGAAGAACTGGTAAAAAGAAGACTTTCACGGCATCTTGATGCAAAAGAACGTCTTACCACACTTGTTGAAAAAGAGAAAAAGTATGGTATCGAATCAAACCTCTGGGGGATACAGGGCGCCAGGATCACAGATATCATCAACCGTGAAGGTGTTGCGGATTATGATGAAGACCAGATTTCAAGAACAATAAAGGATTTTGACAGGATAATCCCCACAAAAGGCTTGACTCTTGCAGATTGCCTTATAGAAATGATCGAAATATCAAACAATGAAAATAACGAAAGTGGTTTCCTCGTACTTCATTCAACTGACGGTGAGCATATAATAAGCGACATTGTAGTGGGCAAAGGTGCAAATTCTCTTATCGGCGTCACACTTCTTGAAGTATATGTGGGTTTTCGCCAGAACAGGTCTTTGTATCGGGCATATAAACATGCAAAAGATGGAAAGATCGAGATCATACACTCATATACGCCAGCGCTCCAGGAAATGGAGTACAATGCAAATCCATGGATACCGCCATCAGCTACCGAAATTCCAATAATATCAACAGCAGATATTGCAGCTGCGGATCGATTTGACATAATGGTTTCTGTAATAGGGCCGGACGGTAAAGTGGAATCTTCCAGCAAGAAGAGAAAGAAAGAACTGGAAGAGATCGTTCAGGATATAATCGTGGAAGAAGAATAATTGGAAGAAGATTTTTGAGACTTTTTTATTTATTCCGGAGTAATGGGTCATTCAACAAACAGAGAAAATCCTTATGAGTGTTATTGTTTTATAATCTTTCAGGGTAAAATAGATCGATACCCAATAAATTGATTGGATACACATGATCAAAACACCAAAAGCGCTTATCCTCACAGGCTTCGGAATAAACTGCGACATAGAAACAGCGCATGCTTTTCAGATGGCAGGAACCGAAGCTGAAAGAGTACATATCAACGATCTGATAAATGGCGCAAAAAGATTATCTGATTATCATATCCTTGCATTACCAGGCGGCTTCTCATTTGGTGATGACATTGCCTCAGGAAAAGTACTGGCTAATATGTTAAAATATAACCTTGGTGAACAGATAATAGAATTTATCGATTCGGGCAAATTGATAATAGGTATCTGTAACGGTTTCCAGTCTATGGTTAAAATGGGGTTATTACCGGGCTTCAATGGCGATTATGGGACACAGGAAGTTACACTTACATTCAATGATTCAGGACGATTTGAAGATAGGTGGGTTCACATGAAAGCGAACAGGAAATCAAAATGCGTGTTCACGAAAAGCATCGAGAACATCTACCTTCCTGTGCGCCATGGTGAGGGAAAGTTCGTTGTAAAAAATCCGCAGGTGCTTTCAAGATTGAAAAAAGAAAATCATATCGTGTTCCAGTACACTGACATCGAAGGAAAAAGTGCCGGATATCCGGATAATCCCAATGGCTCGGTTGATAATATTGCAGCTATATGCGATGAGACTGGGAGGGTATTTGGTATGATGCCGCATCCGGAGGCTTTCCAGCACAGGACGAACCACCCAGGGTGGACAAGGGAGGAGTTGCCGGAAGAGGGGGCAGGTATTGCGATATTTCGAAATGCGGCCGAGTATGTGACAGAGAATTTCTAATCCGCAAGCCTTAATCGATTTTTATCGATGTGATCACGGGACAATAGGATTTAGAGAGCCCCTTCATCAACTTGCACGGGAATTCTTCACACTTGAGACAATTTTTGACCGTTTTTTCTTCTGCGCAATTAAAAATGAGACACACATGCCGTGATAAATTTTCCGTATCACAACCAAGGCACCTGACATTGTAGTCCTTACATAATCCACAGGCAATACCGCATTTTCCAATTGTTATATCCATTTTTCTCCGAATTGGTTTCAAATTTCATTTATTGAGGTTCGCAATGGATGTCTTATTATTTAAATAGATGAGCATGTAATTTTTTTTATGTTATCATATGTCACATATCTTAAGCATTGTCTTTAAACGAACAATAAAAAATGTATAAGAGAAAAAGGGGGCTGTGCGGAAACATCGGAGGGGATGGATGCGATGCCGCTGCCCCATTAGTAATATAAATGTCTTTACTTATAAATATTACCCAGAGCACTTTCCTACGTCAAGGTCTGATTTTCCGATATTTATTCATCTTCTTTTATGATCTATTATTAAAGAACTTGCCAACGATATTGCAAGAATTGCCACTATCGCTTCGAATCCAGGCAATTCCTTCTCTGTTGGAACTGCCTTTGGTATTGTCCCTATCGGTGTAACTGTTTCTGATATCTCAATTTTCGGTGTTGCTGTCGGTGTGGAAAAAGGTGTTGCTATTGATGTAGTGGAAGGTGTTGCTGTTGGTGTAGAAAAAGGTGTTGCTATTGATTTAGTAGAAGATGTTGCTGTTGGAGTGGAAAAAGGAGTTGCTATTGATGTAGTGGAAGGTGTTGTTGTTGGTGTTGAGATGGCAATTGTTCCGCTGTAACCAGATGCGCCAATGATTTCAGGGTAGTCTTGATAAATATACCTGTTAGTCGTGATTGCCGCGTATAACCGATAATTACCAGAGGCAGTAGATGGTATCTGTATGTTTTCTTCGTATGTGCCGGTAGTAACGGTGGCTGTGGCATAATCTCCAAAATGCATTTTAGTTGAATCTTGCACAAGTTCTACTTTTACGTTGTTGGGGGCAACAGTTACAGGAGTTCCATCTTTAGAAATAGCAACCGTGACTTTTAGTACACCTCCCGGGCTTGCCTGCGTGGAGCCTGGAGTTACGGATAAAATATAATCCGAAACAATTACAGGTTTTGTTATAATATATTTGGCAGGATCAACATCCCGGTTTTGAATAACAAGAGCATAGATACCCGCACCCATAACATAGCCGCCACTGCCGTCATCGCAAACATCAGGGCAGCTTGAACTAAATCTATCTGCCGGGATTGTTGTGGTAATAGAACCCGACGTTCCATAAAATGTTTTGAACCATGGTGTGAGTTTGTCAACTGTAAAAAGTACAAGCCTCATATTATTGGCTCCCCCGTTTACATTTATATTAACATTGTCTCCGATTTTATAATTGCCTATGTCTGCAATCGTAAAAGAAAATGTGCTCCCTTCATATGTAACTGTGAAATCACGATCCGGAACGTCAAGTGATTTATCAAATGTAATCACTGCGCCTGATGCACTTCCTGTGATTAAACCAAATACAATAATCGCTATCAATATCTGCAATTTAGTTTCCATAAATTTCATTCCGTGTTCAATCCCAACATCTGGGTATATCCAGACCGACATTATCTCTCAATACCAGTGTTATATCGCCTGTGTCTATTATGCCGTTGCAGTTCATGTCGCCTAATGGCAATATGGGCAAGTATTTGGAGGTTATTGACAAATTGCCGAGGTATCTCATGATTGTGGTAGCATCTCCAGTATCATGAATGCCGTTCATGTTCACATCGCCCCTCAGCGTTGAGTTGGTTGTTGAGTTAGTTGTTGAGTTAGTTGTTGAGTTAGTTGTTGAGTTAGTTGTTGAGTTAGTTGTTGAGTTAGTTGTTGGGGTCGGTGTGGGAGTAGGTGTTGAGGTAGGTGTTACGGTAGGTGTGGGACGTGGTGGGGGTGGGGGTGGAGGCGGTGGGGGGGGCGGCGGAGGTGGAGATGGTGTTGAAGTCGGTGTTGGGGTCGGTGTTAGGGTCGGTGTTGGAGTCGGTGTTGGAGTCGGTGTTGGAGTCGGTGTTGGAGTCGGTGTTGGAGTCGGTGTTGGAGTCGGTGTTGGAGTCGGTGTTGGAGTAGGAGTTGGTGCAGTTATTGTAATAATCCCATTGTAGCTGGCAGCACCAATCGTTTCTGGATAGTCTTGATATATAAAATGAGTTGTCGTAATCGCTGCAAATAATTTATATGCGCCTGATGTGTTAGCCGGTATCTGGATATTTCTTTCATAAGTTCCTGTTGTAGCTGTGGCTTCTGCAGTTCCTTCAAAATTTGTATTAGTTGAGTCCTGAAATAATGTTACTTTGACAGTATTAGTTCCTGTACTAACAGGAGTGCCACTTTTTGAGATCTGGACTGTAACTTTGATTGTATTACCCGCATTCACCTGCGTGCTGTCGGGAATTACGTTTATATCGTAATCAGAAACTATTACAGGTTTAGCTATGAAATATTTACCATCGTCCTTATTCATGACTGCAAGGCCATACATACCTGGCCCGGTAGAATCAAAATAATTCTTTGTAATTGTGCATGAAATTGAACCATAGCTATCAAAAAATGTTTTAAACCATGCTGTAAGTTTATCAACAGTATAAAGCCGAAGCTGCATATTATTGACACCTTCACTTACTGTTATTCCAACGTCATCGCCTATTTTATAGTTGCCAATATCTGCAACCGTAAAAGAAAAAGTATTCCCCTCATAAGTAACCGTAAAATTGCGGTCTGGAACATCAAGCGATTTATCAAATGCTATAGTCGCACCAGCTGCGCTTCCCACGAGTGAGCTAAACATCAAAACTGCTAATATAAAATATAATTTAGTTTTCATAAAGTTTCCTCATAAGCAGTGCAGCACCCAGCAGAGTAAGCATCGTAGTAGGCCAGCTAATAAAAGATGTCGTTTTTTCTGCTGATGGCTGCGTAATCTCGATATTTCCACCACTTGCTATTCCTAATATTTCCGGATAGTTCATAAGTTTGCGTTCTGTTGTTATTACTGAATATAGCGAAAAAGTACCGTTTGCAGCCAGCGGTATTTCAATGCTTGCCTTATATGCACCTGGTTTTATTGCGGTTGCATTTGTCTCGATAGAAGCGCTGCCCTTAGCAATCACAACTTTTACAGTTTTCTCTGTGTTGACAGGAACGCCATTCTTGCTTATATCGACTTCCACATCAAATTTTTTGCCTGCTATTAGTTTATTGCTTTCGGGTTTGACCGTCAGGTCATAATCAGATATTACAACAGGTATTGCATCAATAATGTTCCTTTCTTTTGATACCGCTATCACATATGTCCCTGCTTCATTAATCTTATTTGCAGGTATAGCTGTAACTACACTGCCACTCGCGTTATAGAATCGTTTGAACCATACTGACAGTTTGTCTCTATCGTAAAGCACGACAAGCATGTCTTCCACCCCTGGCGCATCGACAGAGAAGCCAATATCCTGGTTAGTCTTATAATTGCCAATTTCTGTAATTTCAAAGGCCTGGTTTTCAAAAGTAACAGTTCTATCAGGAACGTCAATTGTACTGTTAAGGATTATTTCAGTTCCATCTGCAACACTAACGTACATAATCGAAGCAAATATCAGTACCATAAATAATGAAAAATTCCTCATAGATTATACAAAAATTATTGGATTTTAATTTTCAGGAAGTAACAAAATAAACTATTTACCTCCTTTCTTTTTTGCAATATTGAAGTGTACTGCAACAGCAATAATTACCAAAAGAATTAATGCATATATCCACGATGAACCTGCAACATCTTTGGTTGAGGGCAAAAACAACCCTGTTATCGATGCCAACCATTCTGATATTGTATAAGTCTTTTCTTGAGGTGTTACTGTAACTGTTTCTTTCTGTGGTACATAAGTAGATACGGGTGCTACAGTCATCGCAGGTGCTGCTGGCGGAATCAACTGCTCCTCTGCCGGTTCTGTTGTTTTCTTAGACGTTTGAGTTGGTGATACATAGCCCCCGCCTCCACCGCCGCCGCTACTACCGCTGCCAGGTATGGCTGTGCCAATCAATGCGAATGTACTGAAATGGGGGATATTCGCTATTATATAATGTTGTGCCGTATTACGCTCAACTGTTTGCATATCTTCCCAGATATTTGTACTTACATTAAAATAACGGACAGTCAAGCCATCCTCATTGACACCACTTGGTAGGGGAAGAGAATAGTTAAATCTTATTTGAATCGGTGGATCAAACCTGGTACCTTCGGGTTTTAACTCAACGACATGTCCTAAAACAATATCGTTGGCTGACAATGCGAACCTTGCGTTCGTTGTAAGACTCTCGCTTGTATTAATCGATATGTTTGTCGTTGCATTTCCATTTGCATCAACAGCCTTTGTTCCATTTGGAATTGTTAATGTTACGTTCGCTGACGGGACCGTTATGTTGATCGTGGTATTTATTGTACCTGTAGCCGGATCAATAGGCAGTGGAACGTCTATTGTTCCCGGAATTGGTGTTGGTGTTGGAGTCGGTGTTACTGGTGGTGTTGGAGTTGGTGTTATGGGTGGGGTTGGCATTGCTGTTCCGATGAGAGCAAAGGTCGAAAAGTCTCTCATTCTAAAGACAAATGTATAACTATCGTTTACCGGATCAAATGCAAAACTTTGCGGTGCCTGAATCATACCAACAGTTCCATTTGAATAAATCTTTACCAGGCGCACATTGCCGGGTGTGGATGCGGCATAATTCCTGTACCAATTTCCACTTACTGTCATCGAAATAGGCACTTCAAGGATATCCTGATCAGTAGCGCCATCAAGCTGGGCTGAAGTAACAAATGCAGTTATGTTTTCTACATTTTGTATATCCAGAGCGGATTCAAGGTTTGTTAGGGTTGTATTTAGGTCAACTATTCCTGCATCTGCCCCGCCTCTTGTCCTTAAATCATCTGCAATAGTTGGATGAAGTGACATCACAAACGTCATCCCACGCAACTGTGACGTAGTATTTAGTCCGACATTCACATGACTTGCTACGTATCCTATCCCTGTGAAATTAGAGGCAATTGTAGAACTGTTTAACGTTACGCTGTATACTGTAAAAAGAACTTGATCTCCAATGATTATCGGATTTATAATAACGATATCAATCGTAGCTGTTCCGATGTTATAACTGATGCGTGTGCCGTTCACAATTCCAATTGCTGTTTCCGTCGATGTTCGCATGCTTCCGATTCCACCATTTAGTTCTATACTGCTATTATCTGCAGGAAAGCTTGGCGAATGGGTTATGATGAGAGTTGTATCATCTGATTTGTCTTTTAGAGTTGAAGTCGCCTTAAATGGGACATTCAGTGTAGTAGGGATGCCATTTGTTAGTACCTTTGCTGTAACAACTGCCATGCCAGGCGTCGTTGACGATATTAAGACAACAATTGCTGTGCCATTTCTGGTCTGAACAGTAAGTGATGTATTTCCTAAGCCACTTTCCACATCCTCATGCCTCCTATAAAGCATTCCATCTGAAGTTACAAACGATATATTTGTGCCATCAGCCACGTCAATTCCATTTGCATCAGTAACATGAGCAACGATATTTGCTTTATGCCTGCCATTTGCATTCAATGCAGGCGGGTTTGAATCAAGAGAAATGTTAGATGCATTACCAGGTCCTGATATGGGAACTATATATGTCACATTTCGTGTGATTGTTCTTGAATTGTGGTTTGTACTGTTATCAGTTGCGATAATTCTGATTAAATTCTGACCTGGTATCAGAGAAACGGATGCGCTGAACGAACCATCATCAATTGAAGCTGAATTACCATTTACCGTAATAGAGTCCAATCCTGTAGCATCTGATGCAGTACCCTGCACTTCTGTGATATTGTTAGATGATTGAATAACAAGTCCTTCATCGGGCATAGTTACGATCAGCACGGGCGGTTCATTGTCTGATGGAATTATTCGAGTTACCGTTAATGTTGTGGTATTTATATTCAGATTACTGGAATAGTCAATCGCTTGAATTTCAATCGTATTTGACCCGATGTTCAAATCAACTGAAATGCCAAAGGTACCATCTTCTGTCAGAATGGCTGGTACTCCGTTTACTGTTACCGAGCGAATACCACTATCATCAGTCGCTTTCCCGCTAACAGTTATAGGACTGGTAGTAAAGACCTGATCGTTATTTGGCTGATTCAATATTAGTAATGGTGGTGCTGTATCAGCAACAACAGGAGGCGTATAAGTTGCTGTTCTTGTTATTGTTGCTGTATTTGCATTCGTGCTGGCATCGGTTGCAGAAACTGTGATACTATTGCTACCATTTACCAGGTAAACTGTGCTACTGAAGCTGCCTGTAGAACTTAGAGATACATCATTGCCGTTTATCGTAACTGAATATAGGCCACTGGCATCGTATGCTGTGCCACTTACTATAATTGAATTAGTTTCAAAATTCTGGTCGTTTCTGGGCTGGCTCACGATCAATAATGGCGGTGTTGAATCACTTACAACAGGAAGCGTGTAGGTAACTGTCCTATTTGCCGATGCTGTTTGGCCTGCACCGTCTGTTGCAGCCACTGTTATTGTATTTGTGCCGGGTGTAAGGTATACGTTCGTGCTGAATGTACCTGCACCCACCGCAATTATAGCACCATTAACCGATACCGAATATATCCCGCTGCTATCGTATGCCGAACCACTCACTGTAATCAAATTCGTAACAAAATCCTGGCCGTTTGTTGGCTGGTTCACGACCAGCGACGGTGGTGTAGTATCTAAAACGACTGGAGGTGTATAAATAACAGTTCGTGTTATATTAATCCTATTATAGTTGCTGCTGCTATCTATAGCTTCTACTTCGATGGTATTCGTACCGTTATTTAACGTCAAGATGAACGAAAATGAATTACCACTGATTGTTGCAGGCGCACCATTTACTGTTACCGAGTTTATTCCGCTCTCATCAGAGACATAACCGTCTACAGTGATCGAATTTGTGATGAAATTCTGGCCATTGATGGGCTGGCTCACTATCAGTAACGGCGGTGTAGTATCAACCGCTATCGGCGTAAAGGTAACGGTTCTTATTTTGACTTTATAATTTTTATTAGCACTTGCATCGGTTGCATTGATCTTAATGGTGTTGCCGCCAGGCGACAGGTATACTGTTGTGCTGAAACTTCCGGTCTCACCTACTTCAACTGCATTATCATTTACTGTTACTGAGAGTATGCCGCTGGCATCAATTGCAGTACCGCTGACTGTAATTTCATTCGTATTGAAGACCTGGTTGTTTATTGGCTGGATCACGATCAATAATGGCGGTGTGGTATCTGCAACAACGGGTGGTGTGTAGGTGACTATTCTTGTCACGGTTGCAACGTTCGCATTCGGACTGGCATCGGTCACAATGATCGTAATTGTATTGCTGCCATTTGCCAGGATTAACGGGGAACTGAAACTGCCTGTCGAACTTACAGTGACTGGATTGCCATCAACTGTTACGGAGAGTATGCCGCTGGAATCGGTTGCAGTACCGCTCACTGTAATTTCATTCGTATTGAAGACCTGGTTGTTTATTGGCTGGGTCACGATCAATAATGG
>JAPMTY010000065.1 GCA_026552835.1 Candidatus Methanoperedens sp. | reverse complement strand
TTTTGCCTATATTTATCTGGACGTTTTCCAATCCTTCTATTACAAAACTTCCTTTTTTGACTATCATTTAATATCTCCGATGATTACATTTGCCTGAATGTGCTTTCCTACCCTGACTACTTCTCATGATATTATAATTTTCCGATATTGACGGATATGGCTTTAAGCCCTAATTCACATCAATGTACTTAAACGTTTTTATATTTATCATTATCATCCATTATATTTAAATTACATGGATATTGTTATCAGTTTAACAGCCAATGTCAGAATCCCAGATGAATATTCATTATAAAAATACCGTCATAAAATATACGGATTCAGTATATGAACCCTCCGAAGACTCCTTCCTGCTTGCAGAGGCTGCATTATCAGAGATAAAAGGCTCGGAGAGGATTTTAGAAGTAGGCTGCGGGAGCGGAATAATATCCGCTGTCATAAAAGCCAATACAACAGCAAAAATAACAGGTATCGATATCAACCCACACGCAGCGGCATGTACGAAAGAAAACGACGTGGATGCAATCAGGGGGGATTTGTTAAGCTGTGTCAAGGGGAAATTCGATATTATAATATTTAACCCGCCGTATCTTCCAACCATAAAAGAGGAAACTGCGAAAAAAGATACAACTAAGGACTGGATAAACGTGGCTCTTGACGGTGGAAATGATGGCAGGAGGCTCATCAGCCGATTCCTTGAGGATGCCGTAGAACATCTTGTGGAAAATGGCAGGATTATTATGCTCGTATCGTCACTGACGGGTATAGAAGAAGTAAAATCGATGATGAGGTCGCTAAATTATGCTGTTAAAGAAATAACTAAAGAAAGATTTATTTTCGAGCAGCTTACTGTCATAGTCGGCACTAAGTTGTAAGCCAAAACTTTGTGCCTTTACCCCAATTTTAAATTTCTATCTCGGCAAACCTGTCTATGTCAGTCCGATGACCCCAGATATCCCCGGTCAACAATTTGATATTTTTCATTTTTAAAAGCGTTTTCGTTGTGTTGGAAATCGTTTTATGATACGACGATGGCAGTTGTATCCTTTTCAGTTTTGGGGTTTTTGTCACAAGCTCAAAAATGTTTTTTTCAGATGGCCTGAAACAAAAATGCACATTTTCTTCTTTCCCATCAATATCGTTGAGGTCTTCCTCTCCGCCAATAATTCTGAAAACTACTTTCATAATATTTCATTGGTAATTCTACTATATATATTTTTTATATTTCCCATGCTGGAGCGGGAATCATAACATTTATCCATTACAAAACCAATTCCCAAGCCATGGTTACAGTATTGGAGATTTACCAGCTCTTGCCAAAAACCAACTGCAAAATATGCGGTGAATCCACATGCATGGCTTTCTCGGTTTCATTACTGGGAAGGAAAAAGAAAATATCAGAATGTACGCCTTTACTTGAAGTGAATTTTAAAAAACAGAAAGAAAAACTGGAAGCTCTTCTTTTGCCTTCAGCCGGGGCAGGGGAAACAGGCATGATAGTCCATCCCGAACTATGTACTGGCTGCGGTAATTGCGTGGTTGCATGCCCCGTGGACGTGGCGAACGACCCCAAAGGCGCAGCTATCGGGTGCGCTCCCACAAACGATAAAGTGATTTTCAGGGTAGTTGACGGCAAAGTGGTGGCTTCAAATATCAGGGAATGCCGCCGCTTCGGGAAGAACAGGGTGCTGTGTTATGCATGTATAGACCCATGCCCGGCCGGCGCAATCGAGTTCGTGTAGGTGTTTTTAATGTCAACCTGCCCCGGATGTGCACTGTTATGCGATGATATTGAGGTCGTCGTTGAGAACGGCAGGATAAAAGAGACGAGAAATGCTTGCAGGCGTGGGGCGGCACGGATAAAAGGCTGCATTAACAGGCTGGCGCCGACCATAGACCAGAAACCTTCGGATATTGAAAGTGCAATCAAGAAAGCTGCCGGGATACTCAAGGATGCAAAATCACCGATGCTTTTCGGCTTTACTAACTCAACATGCGAAGCCCAGGTAAAAGGAATCCAGCTGGCAAAGAAACTGGGCGCAATAATCGACGATACATCATCATTTTGCCAGGGACTCCTGATAGAAAGGATACTCCAGAACAAATTCAGGACTTGCACGCTTGAAGATGTAAGGAACAAAGCTGATGTTCTTGTTTATTGGGGGTCTGATGCGCAGGACTCACAACCGCGGCATCTCTCCCGGTTTTCGTATTTTCCCCGCGGTGAATCCCGCCAGCGCGGCTACGAAGAAGACAGGATTGCAATAGCGATAGATGTGCGCGAATCCAATACCGCAAAGATATGCAAAGGTCACTTTTACAGGATACAGCCGAAGGGCGACAGGGAATTTATCCTTGCCCTGATAGACGCGCTCTCAGGGAAAGTCCCTGCGTATGAGCCAAAAAAGATGCTTGAGCTTGCAGCCATTTTGAAAAAAGCCGAGTTCGGGGTGATTTGTGTAGGCATCGGGCTCACATATTCGATAAAAGAGGATTTTGAAATCCTGGTTTCACTGGCAGATAAGCTTCCGAATTTCCAAATCATGCCCATGGTGGGTCATTACAATATGCGCGGCTTTAACGAGAACCTTTTCAAAGAAACCAGGTTCGTGAACAGGGTTAGATTTCATGACACAGCAGTTCATGACGATAAATATTCAATCGTTGAGACTCTTCGCGAAAAAAGCATAGACACCCTGCTCGTTGCAGGTTCTGACCCGCTATCAAGCCTGCCGCGTTCATTAATCCGCCATCTTGCATCCATACCTGTGATATGCATAGACCCGTGTGTTACCATGACATCAAAGATAGCCGCCGTAACAAACCCGTGCGCCGTGTCTGGAGTTGAATCAGGCGGTACAGCCGTGAGGATGGACGGGAAAAAAATTGAGTTATCAAAGATGATTGAAAGCGATTACCCCACAGATGAGGAACTACTCACGCGATTGATGGAGGCGCTTTAATGGGAATCGATGTCGGAAAGTTCCTGAAAAACCCGGAATATGAGATAAAAATCATTACATACAGGGATATTTTCCAGGTCGAGGCGCAGGAACGCGACAGGTTTGGAAAGGATTATGAAAAACTCTCAGCGTCTATCGTAATGAGCAAAAACGACATTGAAAAAATGGGATTAAAACCTGGCGACAGGGTGAAAATTGCTAATAATAATGGAAGCGTTGTGGTCGAGATCAGGGAAACCAAAAGAGATGAACCCGGCAGCTTAGCGTTCATGGTGAATAGCCCGTGGTCAAATGTTCTTGTATCTGGCGAGACCGGAGGAAAAGGGATTCCCGAATTCAAGAATATTACAGCAAAAATTTCATTGGTTAAAGAGGAAATTACAAGTCTTGAAAGCTTGATGGAATATTTTATAAAATTAAAGCAGATATGATTCATCTAAAAATAGGACAAATGAGGCTGGACGGGAATCTTGTTCTTGCCCCGATGTCTGATGTCACAAACCTGCCCTTCAGGCTGCTGTGCAAAAAATATGGGGCATCGCTTGTGTATTCGGAGATGGTCTGTTCAGGCGGGATTGTCAGGCGAAATATGGAAAGCATGGATAGATGTCTTACATCTGAAGATGAGAGACCTTTCGGAGTCCAGTTACTTGGTTCTGATGCGGCTGACCTTGTTAATTCTGCACATATCCTGCAGGAAAGATATAATCCTGACCTTTTCGATATAAACCTTGGCTGCCCGGCACAAAGCGTAATCAAAAACGGATTCGGGTCGGAGCTACTGAAAAAACCTGAAAACATCGGGGAAATCATAGAACATCTTTCTTCTGCAATGGATATACCGCTCACTGCAAAAACAAGAATAATGAATAGCTTTGATGAGACGTTAAAAATCGCAAGGATAATCGAAAAATCCGGCGCAGCGGCGATCACTATTCACGGAAGGACGCAGAAACAGGGCTATTCCGGAAAATCCAACCTTGAATTCATTAAAGGCATCAAGAAAGAACTATCGATTCCTGTGATTGCAAACGGCGATATTTACGATGAGAAATCTGCCCTGGAAGTGCTTGAATATACACAATGCGACGGGCTTATGATAGGAAGGGCTACAATCGGGAACCCGTACATATTCAGGAGACTTTCGCATTATCTTTCTACCGGGGAATTATTACCTCCCCAGGAAACGGCTGAGAGGCTTCGGGACTTTTATGAGTACACGGCATTGTGCAGAAAATATGAGATGCTCTCTTTAAATGACCTGAAGCTTAATGCGCAATATTTCACAAAGGGCATGGATAACATAAAATCGGTGCGTATAGAGATTAATAAAGCAAATGATATTGATTCTGTGATGGGGATCATCGGGGGATTGGAATGAGTTTAGATTAGAATTATTGTATCAACTTTTTACGAGGATGCCATCGGAGCGATGAAAAAGATGCAATCACAAGTGCACGCTCACCGCAAAGGCGCAAAGAACGCAAAGCATCGCAGCATTTTTTTAAAAAAACAACGAACTCAAAACGAACTCGTACGAACTCAGCGGCGCAGTGTTATCGAAAGTCGATACTTCGGCTTGCGATGTTAGGCCCTTGGTTACTTACCCCTACAAGTTATAAAAAACATAAAACTTATAATCTTGTAGGGATAATACATTCTTATGGTAGCAATTAGAAAAAAGACGATTGGCAAACAGGTATATTATTATCTCGAGCATAGCTTCCGTGAAAACGGCAGGGTGGAAAAGAAGGAAAAATATCTTGGAAAAACGTTGCCGCAAAACATCGAAGAATTGAAAAGACAGTTTGTTTCTGAGATTTACAGGGAGAAATGGTTTGACAGTTTTGACAAAATAAAAGAAGAATATTCAGCTCAGGGAAAAACAATCCCTCCATCGGCGCAGGAAAAGGAATTGGAGAACTTCGCCATCAAATTCACTTACGATACGAATAGGATAGAAGGCTCAACCCTGACATTCAGGGAAACCTCTTTGCTACTCGAAAAAAGCATAACCCCGAATGCAAAACCTATGCGTGATGTAAAAGAGGCGGAGGCGCACCGGAGCGTATTTTATGAGGCGCTGGATAGCAAAAAGGACTTGTCGCTTGATCTCATATTGTATTTTCACAAAAAATTATTTGAGAACACGAAAAAAGACATAGCAGGGATGATAAGGCAGAATCAGGTGACGATTGCAGGAAGTAGGTTTACACCCCCTTTTCCCGCAGAAATATATCCTCTGCTAATGGATTTTTTCAGATGGTATCGCAAAAATAAAGACAAAATGCACGCTGTGGAACTTGCGGCTCTTGTACATCTGAAACTTGTAACTATTCATCCTTTCGCAGACGGGAACGGAAGAATAAGCAGGATGATGATGAACTTTGTTTTAAATAGGTATGGTTTCCCTATGCTCAATATAGTTTATGAAAAAAGAGCAGGTTATTATAGCGCTCTGGAGCGGTCTCAGATTAAAAAAGATGAGATGATTTTTCTTCAATGGTTTTTCAAAAGATACCTGAAAGAAAATACGAAGTATCTTAAAGAGGAATAGTTGAATTAGATGGGATTAAAGTACATTGCAGTTAGGCATAGACTGAATTAGATATAACATTCAATCTTATCGTTCTTAATGCCCGCCCGCGCTCGCCTCATGCGCCGCCGCATACCTCTCCGTAATCAGCGCGCGCCTGAGCCTGAACAGCACCTTCTGCTTATCAAAACCATACTGCTCTCCAAGCTTTTTGATAAGCCTCTTCTTTGATGCGCCTTTTAAGCTCATCTCTGTCATGATGCCGTCCACGAATTCCTTGCTTGGGTCTGCTTCTTTCTTCGCTTCGGCTGCTTCAGGTTTATCTTCGGGCTTGACCTCTGTTTTAACCTCAGCTTTTGGCGCCTCCGGCTTTATTTTGGCTATATCCTTAACAGATTCGGTTTTTCGAACCTCTGACGGTGCTTTAACCGCTACCGCATTATCTTTTTTTGCTTCAGATTTCACGAGCCCTATTAATGTTGCGTTAGTCGCTTCTCTAGCCGCTTTTTCTTCCACCATGCCTATCACCTCGATACCTCAACAGGCGTTATATTTCCTTTTTCTATCCCAAACTTCCTGCCAGTGAGCAGCACATTATCCTGCACAGCTGCAACCCTGAACCTTTTCTCAAGCGAACTGCCGTTGGACTTTATTTTAATATACCCGCCTTTCAGGAGCTTTAGCTCCCTCACCATGTTCAGGTTCACTTCCACGAAATCATTGTCATCAGCTAAATTGAACCACATGAAGGGATTATACACATCGATGAGCGCCTGTTTTGCATCCACCGGCTTTGCCTGCGCCTGTATCGCTCCGTAAGCGGGTCTATCGTACTTTGGAATCGTGAACTCATCGATTGCGCTGATACCGAGCGTTTTCTTTACTGACTCATGCAGCGAAATGAACTCGAATTTCGTACCAGCTATAATACCAAGCGCATCAAGTCCGCTTGTTCCTGCGCCGCCAAGCGCCTGTGCTCTTCCCTCGTTATTGACAAGCGTGCCTTTTTTCTTGTATAAAGGTTCGTGGGCTATGACTACGTTGGCTTTTGCCGCGCTCGCCTGCCCTGTCTGGATTATCAGGTTTGTGAGCTTTCCGAGCGTCTCTTCCGGAATTAACTCCGAAGGGTCGGATTCCAGGCAAAACAAAGTCTTAATCTTTCCTTTATTGATATCCTCCACAAGCTGCGCCAGGGACTTTTGCTTCACATCCTTTGACAGCAGATATGCTCCTGTCGAGTTTGCAAAAGGCTTCATGAAAGTTATCTTCGCTCCTGCATTTTTAGCAAGAGAGAGAACATTTTTCACCTGTTCGATATCAGAAAGCGGGTGGAAATCAGCAATAACAAGCGAATCCTTTGTGAGCTGCAATTTTGAAACATCAGCGGGGCGTATATTTTCATCAGCAAGAGGCAGGTCCTTCCACCATACCGACGTTATCCTTGCGCCTTTCTTTTTGGCTGAAAGCAGGCGCCGGACTATCAGCGGATACTGCTCATACGGGTCGATAAAGAGCACGATATGTTTTGCTGCTTCTATTTCATTGTAAGGTATTCCCACGCTCAGGGTCTGATATGCGTCTTTTGGAAGCGCTTCGAAATTCGCTCCTGTGCATAAATAGGATTCAGCAATTTTCTGGAATGCAAGAAGCTCCTCGCATGTGGTGTTGCCTAACGAGAGAAAAGCAACAGAACCTTTGCCTGCTGATATTCTCTTGGCTGCTTCCTTTGCAGCTTCTTCAGGCGAGGTCTCCTTTCCGTCCACCATCGACTTGACAGGCGTATAGAGGCGGGAGAGGCTCATCCCGAACCTGCAAAGCTTTCCGGCATTGGCAGGGGAAGACTTTCTGAAATCCACTTCAGATTTCCCGTTCTCTCGAATATATAATCCGCAGCCGAAATTGCAGCCGGGGCAGATGGTTGAATAAACATTATCGGTCATTTAATCACCCGTCTTTTGAAAATCTCACTACCAGAATGTAAAGGAGTTAATCCCGATGATTTTTCCAATATATCTGTGCCGTCAGTGGTTGATAATCCTTCATCCGAATAATCGCTCTTCATATTCTTTTTGTGTATCTCGCCAAAGGGACGAAGGGGTGATAATCCTGAAGAATTTTTCAGTATCTCTGTGTTCTCTGTGCGCTCTGTGGTAACATCAGCATCAAAACTCAGAGGAGTTAACCCTGAAGAATCTCCCAATGAACCAAATAAATCCAACCCGCTTCTGCGTTTATCGGCATTTAGCTGCGGTTTGTCTTCATTAAATTGATGATTTTCACTCATTTAACTTCACCTCAAAATAAGGGGGTTTTCGCATATCCATGCCAGGCTCATACTTCAACTGCTCCTGCACAGGATTTGCAAAGCGTCTATACAATCTTGTGAGCGGAATATCGACAGGGCATACATCGGCGCACTGCCCGCACCCGATACATGAATCTGCAAGGTGTAAAAAGCGCACAAGGTGATACATGGACATCTTGTAAGCATCAGCCCGGAAATGGAATTCGGTGCATTTTGAAACATCACCGCATGAACATGTAGGACACACTGCCTTGCAAGCGCCGCAGTCGATGCAGTTCTCAAGCTCTTTCCTGAAATACTCAAGCCTTCCATTCTCGATCGGAACAAAGACCTTGCCTTTCCATTTCTTTCCAAGGTCTTCCATCACGCCTTTTATCTTGGCGCGCATTGCAATCCCTTTTTCATCGGGTTTCTGTACCTGCACATATCCTGCATCAATCGCATTCTGGAGGAGTTTTGCGCCTTTTTCTGAATTGATCTCAACAAAAGTTGCTTTGCCCACAAGGTCTCCGGTAACGCCCCAGTTGCCGCAAGCAAGGTCTGCATTATTCGGTATCTTGATAGTGCAGTAACGGCAGCTCTCCCTGCGTCCATATCCTTTCTCTTCAAGCTCGTCAATGGTTATTGCGTTCTCTTTTCCATCTTTTGTTTCAAATATTAGTTTTCCCTTCTCGATCTCTTCGCCGTGAACATCTTCTGGCTTGATTTTGTACATTACTTCAAGCATTTCACGGGTTACTACCGGGTGCATTGACCCGCCGCAGTTAAGGCCGATTATAAAAGTATTATCAAGATTTACAGCATTGCGCTTGCTCTGCTCGATAATCCCGCGCACATCACAGCCTTTCGCCGGAAGAGCCACTTTCAGGTCCTTATTGGCGATGAGTTTTGCAAAGTTGCTGGGAACAGAATGCAACGAACCCGCTGAATTCAGTACTTCATTCACGTCAGATGTTATTATCGGTACAGCCTCAAACTCATTTATTTTCTTTAATACCACAACAGCATCGACTAATTTCTTATCAAGCGCCGCCGCAAGTACTGACGTAACAAGACCGCCTGAACCGCCTCGTTTCCTGATATCCTCTTTAGTTGACCAGCCAACGAACATTTCACCTTTCTGCATCACGCCACCCCCTCAGGTTTCAAGGGACTTGGACCAAGTTTCTTAATTTGCTCGGTGACATCACGGATAAAATTTGCGAACCTCTCGCCCTCGCTTGCCGATATCCAGTTAAGTTGAAGTCTTTCTTTTTCAAGACCAAGTTCACGCGCAACGTTTTCAAGGTACTTGTATTTTATTTTTGTCTTATCATTACCGTTAACATAGTGGCAGTCTCCGATATGGCATCCTGTCACAAGCACAGCGTCAGCGCCTTCAAGGAACGCATTGAACACATGCAGCGGGTCTATTCGTCCTGAGCACATGACGCGTATGATTCTTGTCGATGCCGGCTGCTGGAACCTGCCCATACCTGCGCTGTCGGCGCCTCCGTATGAGCACCAGTTGCAGCAGAACGCCACGATTTTGGGTTCCCAGCCGTTACTCTTAGGAGCAGGCTGAGCCGCTACAGCTTCTGCACTCATGCCGCTACCTCCTGGAATTTAAACACATTCTTGACCTGGGCAAGTACCTGGTTATTCTTGAAATGGCTCTGCTCAAGCGCGCCTGTCGGGCAGGCTGTTACGCATGTCCCGCATCCTTTACACAGCGCCTTTACCACATTTGCCTTGCCTTCTTTCTCGTCCATCTTTATGGCCTGGAACGGGCACATGGGTATGCAAACCTGGCATCCCACACAAACATCAGGATTTACAACAGCAGTGATGCCTTCCGTTATGGCTTTCTTGTTCTTAAGAAGAATCGTGGCGCGGCTTGCGCATGCGCTGCCCTGCGAGACTGCGTACGGAATATCCTTCGGCCCTGAAGCGCAGCCGGCCAGGAACACACCATCGATAGTCGTATCAACAGGTTTCAATTTAGGATGTGCTTCCATAAGCAGGCCGTCCGCTGCTTTTGATAATTTCAATAATTGCTGTATCTGGTTAATTCCTTCATTCGGGACGATGCCTGTAGCCAGCACCAGAAGATCGAATTCAAGGTTCCTTATTTCACCGGCGAGTGTATCCTCGACCCTCACCCTGATATTCTTGGTAACAGGGTCTTCTTTCACTTCCACTGGTCTTCCGCGCAGGAATTTCACGCCAAGGTTTCGCGACCTGTTGTATGATTCCTCATATCCCCTGAAGGTAGTCCTGATATCCATATACATTATTGTATGGTCAGTCTCGGGTCTCTTTTCCTTAAGGAGCTGTGCATTCTTGATTGTGTACATGCAGCATACGCCTGAGCAGTAAATATTGGTGTTTTTATCGCGCGACCCGACGCAGTTCACAAATCCAACGCGTATGGGTTCTTTGCAGTCCGATGGTCTCACAACGTGACCGCCCGTGGGACCTGCTGCATTGAGAAGCCGCTCAAATTCCATAGCTGTAATGATATTATCATATAATCCGTATCCGAAATCATGCCTGGGTTCAGGGTCGTATGTCTTGAAACCGACTGCGCCGATGATGACACCAACATTGAGATCGGTAAAAGAAGTTTGCATGTCATAATTTATGGCGCCGCTCTGGCAAGCTTTGGCACATGCCTTGCAGTTAATACAATTCTCTTTGTCAAGAACAGCACGAAGCGGCACAGCCTGCGGGAAAGGCACATATATAGCCTTACGTGTGCCAAATCCTTCATTGAAATCATACGGCACTTCAACAGGGCAGACTTCGCTGCATTTGGCGCACCCTGTGCACTTTGCGACGTCAAGATATCTGGGTTTATGCTCCACTTTAACGTTGAAGTTGCCCACATATCCCTCAACCGCTTTTACTTCAGAATAACTCATTATTTTGATATTCTTATTCCTTGCCACTTCGACCATCTTTGGACCGAGGATGCAAATAGAGCAATCGTTCGTGGGGAAGACTTTATCAAAGCGCGCCATCCTGCCGCCGATTGAGGGTTCCTTCTCAACAAGATAAACCTGGAAACCCATATCAGCAAGGTCAAGTGCGGCCTGCATTCCCGCAACCCCGGCTCCCACTACAAGAGCTTTATCAATTACAGGGACTTCGCTTGCCTGAAGCGGCTCAAGCAGCTTTCCGCGCTCAACTCCCATGCGTATAAGGTCTTTTGCTTTCTCGGTGGCTTTTTCCTTTTCCCACATGTGTATCCATGAGCAGTGGTCTCTGATATTTACGAATTCAAGGAAGTACTGGTTAAGACCCATCTGCTCGATGCATGCACGGAATGTTGGTTCGTGTGTTTTGGGAGAGCATGCGGCGACTACAACGCGGTTGAGATTATGTTCTTTTATTTTCGACTGGATATCAGCCTGGCCTGAGTCAGAGCATGTGAATTTATTCACGGAGGTGACTTTTACACCTGGTAGAGTCCCGATATAATCTGCTACTGCCCGCGTATTTACGACACCTCCGATATTCACGCCGCATTCGCATACAAACACGCCGACCCGTTTTTCTTCATTATCTTTTGGAATGGCACTTTCAGTACCTTTAATATCGCTCATAAAGCGACACCTCGCTTTATGCGGTATAGGGTATGCAAAGCATACCCTTCTTTTGATAAAACTTTCTTAAAGTTTTTCATTTCTTCACTTCCTTGACCGGGTTTTGACCCAATTTTTTAATCTCTTCTGTAAAATCCCGAATAACTTCTGAGAATCGCAATCCTTCGCTGGCTGATATCCACTCAAGCCGAAGCCTCTTATCAAATCCCAGTTTTGCCAGCGCTTTCTTAGTGTTATTAATCCTGACCTCAGCATTCCTGTTGCCGTCGATATAGTGGCAGTCGCCTATGTGGCAGCCTGCTATCAGAACGCCGTCAGCTCCGTCATTTAATGCTTTCAGGATGAACGAAGGTTCAACCCTGCTTGAACACATGACCCTCAAAATCTTGACTGTCGGAGGATACTGGAAACGGCTCACTCCCGCAAGGTCAGCTCCTGCGTACGAACACCAGTTGCAGCAGAACGCAAGAATATTTGGCTCCCAGCCGTTCCCCGCAGGCGCGGGGTTCGCTTTGACCGCTTCTTCGCTCAAACTGTCACCTCCACGACGCCTTTCTCGATCGAAATACTCTTCACACCTTTATCAAAAGCATCTATCGCCTCTCCTATCTCTTTTGATGAGAAGTGCTGTGCAGTTATGGCTCCGGCAGGACATCCGGCAGCGCATGAGCCACATCCCTTGCATGCAGCAGCGTTGATGCGCGACTTCTTTGCAGTGTAGGTTATTTCTTCTGCCTTCACAGTTACATCCTGTAATGATGGCGCATTATACGGACAAACGGTAACACACGTTCCGCAACCTATGCATTTAGCCTCATTGACCACCGAAACCGCGCCTTCTGTTTCGATGAACTTGCGGGACAGGATTGTACATGCCCGCGATGCCGCCGCGCTCGCCTGCGATATCGCTTCATCCAGAAGCTTGGGCGCCTGCGCGCTTCCGCAAAGGAATACGCCGTCCGTGGCAAAATCCACAGGTCTGAGTTTGGGATGCGCTTCGAGGAAGAATTTGTTCTTATCAAGAGGTATCTTGAACAACTGGTTTATCTCCTCGTTCTCCCCTGCTACTAAAGGAGTACTCAACACAACCAAGTCTGATGCGATTTCAATGTCTTCATTGAGCATTGAATCGTGAACTGTTACCGCTCCATCCTGGACTGCGGGCGGTTTTTCAGCATCGTATTTGATGAATATTACACCGAGGTCCCTGGCTTCTTCGTACAGTCTTTCCATGACCCCGTACGTCCTCATGTCGCGGTACAGGACATAGACGTTGGCACTTTGGTTCGCTTTTTTAATCCTTACAGCATTCTTTACCGCATCGATGCAGCAGGTTCGACCGCAATATTCTCTCTCTTTATTTCGGGCTCCAACGCACTGAATCATTGTGATATTCTTTGCGCTGATGCCATTGCCGAGCATTTTCTCAAGCTGTGCCTGCGTAACTACTCGGGAGTCTTTGCCGTAATTAAATAATCCTGCGGGCTCAAAGTTACGTGCACCCGTTGCTACTACAGCAGCCCCGAAATCAACAGCCATCTCTTTTCCTTTTGCCTGGATGATTCCCTTAAAGTTGCCAAGATAGCCTTCGACTTTGGTGAGTTTCGCCTCGTTTACGACTACGATATTTTTATTCTCGTTGACCTTCCGGATGAGTTCTTTTAATACATCGGATGGCTTCTTTCCGTCGTACAATTCTGTCATTTCTTTAAGCATCCCGCCGAGTTCTGTTTCCTTCTCGACGAGTGTAACGTTATAACCATTATTTGCAATATCAAGCGCCGCAGTCATGCCAGCCACGCCGCCTCCGAGAACCAGCGCCTTGTTGATAAGAGATACTTTTTGCTTGTAGAGCGGCTGGAAAAGGGCTGATTTTGCCACAGCCATCTGCACTACACCCTTTGCCTTTTCGGTGGCTTTTTCTTTTTCCTTCATGTGCACCCATGAGCAGTGTTCGCGGATATTGGCAAGTTCGAAAAGATAGGGATTAAGCCCTGCTTCGCGGCATGTATTCTGGAACAGGGGCTCGTGTGTGCGCGGCGTGCATGAGGCAACAACCACGCGGTTCAGGTCATTTTTGGTAATAGCATCTTTTATCGTGACTTGCGAATCTGAAGAACAGGCATACAGCATCTCCTGCGCATGCGCCACGCCTGGCAGTGTCTTTGCATACTCCACTACGTTCGGGACATTGACCACGCTGCCAATGTTAATCCCACAGTGGCATACGAATACGCCGATGCGCGGTTCAGGCGAGAGTGGCTTTTCCTCAGGGAATTTCCTCTCTTTTATCATAGTGCCGCGCTCCGCAGATAAAAGTGCGGCAGCCTTTGCCGCGGCAGCGCTTGCCTGCGCCACAGTGTCGGGAATGTCCTTTGGTCCCTGGGCGACACCGCAAACATAAATGCCGGGAACGCTGGTTTCGACCGGGTTCCCCATGTTAGTGGCGATATTCCCGAAATTATCGAGAGCGATTCCTGAGGAGTTTGCAAGAGCCCGTGTTGAGTCCGCGGGGTCAAGACCTATCGATAGAACGACCATATCAAAGTTTTCTGTTTTAAGCTCCCCGGCATTGAAATCCTCGTATTTCAGCGAGAGGGCGTTCTTTGCATCCACAATGACCTCTGGAGGACGGGAGTTGATGTATTTGATTCCGTACTCTTTCTGCGCGCGGTTATAAAATTCTTCAAAATTCTTGCCGAATGCCCGGATGTCTATGTGGAATATAGTAATATCAAGATCAGAATCATGTTCTTTCGCGATTATCGATTCTTTTGTGGCGTACATGCAGCACACCGAGGAGCAGTGTTTCCTGTCTATCCGCGGGTTGCGCGAACCCACGCACTGGATAAAAGCGATCTTCTTCGGGACTTTGCCGTCCGATTGCTTCGTGACATGTCCCTGCGTCGGACCGCTTGCGCTCAGCAGGCGCTCGAACTGAAGCGAGGTGATAACGTCGGGATGGTCAAACCTGTACTGTTTCAGCACAGAAGGGTCAAAAGGCTTAAATCCGGTAGCAAGAACGACAGAACCGACGTCCAGCTCGATCTCTTTGTCTTTCTGCTCGTAATCCACCGCTTTCGGGCCGCACACTTTCTTGCAAACGCCGCATTTGCCTTTTGTGAGATATATGCATTTTGAAGCGTCGATCGTCGCAACCCTGGGGATTGCTTGTGCAAAAGGAATATAGATGGCTTTGCGCTTGCTCATACCCGCATTATACTCGTCCAGTACCTTTGTCGGGCATTTTTCTGTACAGGTGCCGCACCCGGTACATTTTGTATCGTCCACGTACCGCGCTTTTTTAACAACTTTTACTTTGAAATCCCCGGCTTTGCCTGTTATGGATTTGACATCGCTGTAAGAGAGTAATTCAATGTTGGGATGCCTCCCGGTTTCCACGAGTTTCGGCGACAGGATACACATGGCGCAGTCATTGGTCGGGAAGGTCTTATCCAGCTGCGACATCGTTCCGCCTATGCTCGGTCTTGATTCTATAAGATATGTCTTGAATCCGCTGTCCGCAAGGTCAAGGGCTGCCTGTATCCCTGCTATGCCGCCTCCGACGACTGCTACCGAGCCTTTCATTTAGCCACCTCTTCTTCTGCTTTCGGTTCTGCTTTATTTTCAAGTTTGGTCTCTGTATTAGTCTCTATTTTCTTCTCTTCTTGTTTGCCTATTGATTCGATAAGACCTTTAGGCGAAACCATGTTCTTATCAAGCTCAAGCTCTTTCTCGCTCAATCCCATCGCAAGACCGATAAGCTGCGTGAAATAAAGAATCGGTAATCCGATAACGGTATTATGCGCCTTCTCTACCATCGACTGCTGGCCGTCAAGCAGCATGTGGCACATCGGGCACGCCACAACTATGCAGTTCGCACCCACTGTTTTTGCCTCGTCGAATAATTTCTTTGTAAGTATGAACGCGTAATCCTGTTTGCTCATCAGGAGATTCCCGCCGCAGCATTTTGTCTTCTGGGTAAAAGGAAGACATTCTGCGCCTGTGGCTTTTATAAGATTATCAAGAGATGTAGGATTTTCCGGGTTATCGAATCTGGATACTTCGGAAGGGCGCACGAGAAGACAGCCGTAGTATGGCACGGCTTTAATGCCTTTTAATGGTTTTACGAATTTTTTGGCTAACGTCTCAGTCCCGACATCGTTTACCATGACATCAAGAAGATGTTTTATCTTAACGCCTTTATAGCTCTCCCCAAGCGCCTTTTCTATCTTCGCCCTGAAAGCATCGTCGGTTTTCATGGCTTTATCGGCCCTTGAGAGATTATGCGAGCATATGCTGCACGGTACTACAAGGTCAAGCCCTGTCTTTTGCGCCATCATATTATTCCTTGCTGAAAGTCCCATGGACAATTCCTTATCGAAAATAGCCTCAAGCGCGCCGCAACAGTTCCAGTCCTCTATCTCAGTAAGTTCAATACCTGCGGCTTTGCTTACCGCTTTTGTGGAAGCGTCATACTCCCGCGCTGTTCCGTGCAGGGTGCAGCCCGGATAATACGCAAGCTTCATTTCTCCACCTCTTCAAAGATTCTCTTTATCTGGTCGGTGCCTTTGATTTTATGAGGCAGGATGCTCAATTTTCCTTTCTTGAACAATTCCATTCCCATCGGGGCGTAACCGATAACGCCGCCAATTCCTTTTGTTTTGAGCATGAATGTACCGCTGACGCCTGCTTCGTACCATCTTCCGTTGCTCTTGACCGAGTCGATGAAAAGATTATCAAAAAGCGGTTTAGGATTGTTGAGCTTGATCTTTCCTGCTTTTGCCTCACGCTGGGCAATGGCCCTGATCGCGCCTATGACCTCGGTTATTTTTACGTCCTGCGGGCAGCGCTCGTAGCAGATGTAGCAGGAGGCGCAGAGCCACAGCGAGTCATCGGTCAGGACTTCATTGCGCATTCCCAACAGGGCTTTCCTGATAATCTTGCGGGGGTTGTAACCTTTATCAATTTCCGTGACAGGGCAGCCCACTGTACAGCCTGTGCAGTTAAAGCATCGTTTGATATTCTCACCGCCAGGCTCATTGGCTATTTCATACTTGAAATTAGGGTCAAGCTCGCTTGTTTTAATCATTTGCCCGCCTCCAGTTGCCGTGCAAGAAACACGGAAAGGTCAACAACATCGAAATCATATTTCTTTACTGCATCTTTTTCGTTCTTCAGGCAGTTAAAATGGGCAAGGCATTTTGAACAGGCTGTTATCAGCGTCTTTGCTCCCGTCGCCGCCGCTTCATCCATCCTCGCTATGCGGAGGGCTTTTGTCTGCTCGTTGCAGTTCATGAAACTGCTGACGCCGCAGCACAGGGCTTTGTCTTTTGAATGTTCCATCTCTTTCAGTACGGCGCCGTTCGAGGTCAGGGCGATGCGCGGCGCATCGTAAACGCCCATGTGTCTTCCGAGCCTGCACGGGTCATGGTATGTTACTTCAGAGTTTATCTTCAATCCGAGTTTATCAAGAAGCTCGGAAGTATGGATAACCTTGATCCCAAGTTCGTAATCTTTTGAAAATGTCCGGTAGCATTCGGCGCAGCTTGTTATGAGGGTGTCGATACCGCTTTCCTTAAGATATGCAGTATTATAATTTTTAAGCCTGTCAAAAACATCCTTTTTTCCCTGCCAGAGGACGTCATGGCCGCAGCATTTCATCTGCAATACCTGGGGTTTGATGCCGAGTTTATCAAGGAGTTTAAGGGATGATGTAGTAATTTCCCCGAAATCGGTTTTGACATCATGTAAGAACAAGCCCAGCGAATCCACGCATCCCGGGAAGTAGCCGTATTTTGAATCAGTGGTTTTCTCGATTTTGCTTCCGTTGAGCTTTGAACTCAATTCAGCAAGCTCGGTGAAAACGCCAAGATGCGCAACATCAAGCGGCTGCCCACCTTCGCGTTCATTTTGTATGAAGCTTAAGAAATCCACCTGCTGCGGGCATTCCTGGGGGCATAATCCGCATGTAAGGCATGTCCAAATGTCTTTTGTCTCGAGCCCGTAGACATTGGCATTGTAAATTGAACTGCGCGGGGAGGTCTTTGAAACTCGGCGCATCGGGCAAATAGATGTGCATTTACCGCACTGATAACAGGATTGTACGTTGCTCGTTTGAACCTTCCAGCATTTTTTTTGTTTATAACGTCTTTTTAATAAGAGGGTATAATTGGGTTTAAACATTTCGATTTTTAACGATGCGTAGCATCATTATTAATAGTGTTACTTATAACCTCCAAAAATGAATATTATTATTTTTTTATTTGTTCCCATTACACAGATGTTGCTTTCTACTTTTGCATGGGGTATATTAAGCCAGACATACCCCGGTCACCTATTGAAAATATCAGGTTGTTTATTTCCTGTGTTGTCGGCTCCCTTAGGTATTCCATCTCAAGGATGTCGATTATCGCACTGAATGTACAGTGCAATCTGTCTGCAGTTTTTCTTCTCGAACAACGTGTCATATTTTACAATTGATGTAAACGCTGTGCGGCATATTAAGGATATTGGTTCGTATAAATACGAATAAAAATGATTGAATATCCATGGAAGAATATTTGTACCGCCGACTATATACAGGACGGAAGTTTAAAGTCATATAAAAACAAGAATAAGATGGTGATATTTTTGGTTAATTTAGATGATCCGGTTATTAAAGGCTATCTCATAAATCTCGTCGGGGAAGAAGGGTTTAAAGTTGTGGCGAATATGCCCGAAGGGGAAGTCACTGATGAAAAAATCGCCCAGGCGACGGGCGTATTATTGAATATTGTAAGGCGTACGCTATTCATTTTATATGAGAACAGGCTTGCAATCTATCGCAGGGAAAGAGATACGGACAGCGGATGGCTGACTTATTTATGGCAGCTTGACCTGTCCAATTTAAACAACCAGCTTGAGCTTGAATCCAAAAAACTTCTGAAAAATCTCAAGACAAAACTTGAATTTGAGAATGATAAAATATTTTATGTATGCGAAAAACAGGATGGGCGATTTCTTTTTGAAACGGCGGCCGAACTGGAATTCAGATGCCCTATCTGCGGCGGGGAATTGAAATACCAGGAAAATGAACCAGTTATTAAAGCCCTGAAACAAAGAATTAACCAGCTTGAAGAAACGATTTCAGGCGCTTCCGTTTAAATGAGTGATTCCCGTCATAACCTGAAAGAAAAAGATGCCATAGCGCTTCTTGTAAGTTCAGGGTGTTCACCCGATGTCATAGAGCACTGCAAGACCGTAGCTGAATATGCCAGGCAAATCGCAATTAACATAAGAAAAAGCGCGGAGAAAAAAGGGCAGTCAATAAACATAGATGTTGATGTAGTCTATCTGGGGGGACTGCTTCACGACATCGGAAGGTCAAAAACGCATGGTATAGGACATGCAGTTGCCGGCGCGGCGATAGCGGTAGAAAATGGGCTGGATGATAAATTAGTGAATATTATAGAACGGCATATAGGCGCCGGAATCCCGAAAGAAGAAGCGATAGGTCTTGGACTTCCCGAAAAGGATTACATGCCTGTTACGATTGAGGAGAAAATAGTCGCGCACGCGGATAATCTTGTTTTCGGAAATATTATAGGGACTCCGGATGAGATGGTCAAAAATTTAAGGAAAAAAAAGCTTGATGGAAAAACAATCCACAGGTTCATAGAACTGAATAACGAAATTAATTCTATGATGGATTAATAACGCTTTTATTCATTGCATTTTTTATTAAATCTACATATTCCTCTTTTAATGAATACACAATCGGTGTTTTATAGGATTCCTTATATGCATGAAGAATCCCGAGTTTGGAATGGATATATCCCAATGTTGAACCGACAGCGCTATAGGAAATTTTGAATTTGCGGCTGAGTTCATTGTAAAGCATGTCTACTGTCACTTTTTTAAATTTGAGCAATATATCTATTATAGATTTCCTGATTCCATCGATATCAAGCTCTAAATATGTCTCAAGGCGTCTTTTTATTCGAAGTTTTAGCGACTCCATCATAATGTCCCTCGACTGCTCTAAAAATCTTCTTTTATAATATATATACTTTTCTACAATTCGATTGTTAAATAGCATAATATAATAATCTTCTTTGGGCAACATAGAAAAAGCCTTTATACAATAAAACGCTATTGAGATACGATAACCATGATAAACGTGAGGGATCGTCTTTTACACAATTGAATCGCTCAGGAACAAGAAAATAAGTATTTTTGATACCACACTTCGCGACGGGGAACAGACTCCGGGGGTATCGCTTACGCACGATGAAAAACTCCTCATTGCGCAGCAGCTCGATAAACTGGGTGTTGATATCATTGAAGCCGGTTTCCCGATGTCTTCAGACGGAGAAAAGGCGTCAGTTAAAAGGATAGCAGGCTCCGGGCTGGATTTACAGATATGCGGACTGGCTCGTGTCATCAAATCTGATATAGATACGTGCCTTGACTGCGATGTGGACATGGTGCATACGTTCGTCTCCACATCCGATGTCCAGCGGATAAGCACTATAAAGAAAAGCAGGGATGAGGTATATAATATGGCGATAGAGGCTGTGGAATACATAAAAGACCACGGCGTTAAATGCATGTTCTCCGCCATGGATGCCACAAGGACAGATATTGATTACCTGCTCAAGATCTATAAAGGTGTAGAATCTGCGCATTGCGATATTATTAATGTTCCGGATACGGTGGGCGTGTGCGTGCCTTCAGCTATGATTAAACTCATCGGTGAAATTGCCTCAAACGTGAAAATACCGATTGATGTTCACTGCCACAACGATTTCGGACTTGCGGTAGCGAACAGCCTTGCCGCTGTTGAAGCCGGGGCAAGCCAGGTGCAGGTCACTATAAACGGTCTCGGGGAACGCGCAGGAAATGCCGACCTTGCAGAGACCGTTATGGGATTGCACTCGTTGTATGGGGCAAAGACAAACATCAAAACCGAGTATCTGGTTGAGACCTCGCATCTGGTAGAAAGGCTGACTAAAGTCCGTATGCCGCCGACAATGCCGGTTGTAGGGGAAAACGCTTTTGCCCACGAGTCAGGCATTCATACGCACGGCGTCCTTGTGAGGACCGATACTTTCGAACCGGGTGTCATGACGCCTGAGATGGTGGGTCACAGGAGGCGAATCGTACTCGGTAAACATGCAGGTAAGCATGCAGTAAAACAGTCTCTTGAATTCGCCGGCCTCCATCCCACGGACGACCAGCTAAACGCTATAATGAAGCGCCTGAAAGATGTAGGCGACAAGGGAAAACGCGTTACTGATGCCGATCTGTATGCTATTGCAGAATCAATAATGGGTAGCACCCCAAAAGGCGAGCAGGCTATCATCCTTAAGGAAGTATCGGTCATGACCGGCAATATAATAACCCCGACTGCTACCGTAAAAGCGATTGTGAACGGAAAAGAGCGTATAGGGGCTCATATCGGCGTAGGACCGGTAGATGCGGCGCTCAATACGGTAACAAGTCTCCTCGGGGACTATAATGTAAAATTGCGCGATTTCAGGATAGAGGCTATAACTGGCGGTTCAGACGCCCTTGCAGAAGTAATAATTGGCGTCGAGGATGAAAAAGGAAGGGCAGTTTCAGCGCGCGCCACGAACGAGGATATTGTAATGGCATCGGTGGAAGCGCTTGTGGCTGCAATCAACCAGCTTTTAAGGGACAAAATTTAATTTTTTAACGTACAGGAAATAAAACGCATATCATTATCTTCTGCCTGAAATACTGAATACCTACTATTATAACTATGAATGGTTTGTCACCTTTAGATTTGCATGCCAGTTAACTCGCTCCATTTCTGATTTTCTATATCTTTAAGATAACATGGAACCTTTAAATTCAACAATAAAGAAAATGGCTAAGAATTGAATTTAATCAAGAGAGGCCTACGATGTATATAGACGATAAAGAAGGTTGGCGCTGGAGCAATTCAGCAAACCAAATGGTATTAGAGGGTAGTGAACAAAACTGCTTTATGTTAGATTTCAAGATTCTATCTGGGGGTCGGAACAAAAAGAAAATGAAACAACAAATCAGACAATCTGTTGAGGAAAAATATAAAAATATGAACTTTGACGGATACAAAAAGGCTGATTTGGATTTTGCAATCTATCTAGAATCGAGTGATAAAGATTATTCTGGCCAAGACTTGGACAATGTGCAGAAAATAGTTTTAGATGCTTTACAGAAAGATTCACAGAAAGATAAAGACCCTTCATGGGATTGTTTATTTGAAAACGATGCCCGAATTTGCAGGATACTTGTTTGGAAATCTAAAAAAGTAATATACCTGAATAAATTGTTTAACTGGAACGGTAATATTATTAACGATACCGAAAAACAAGACGTCAGAGACTTTTTAGTTAAGAAACTTGGCTATGATGAGTTTCAAACAGCAGAGATTATAAAAATCAATGACCTAACTTTTAAAGTATCCGCAAAATCCTATTACTCCTTTTTCGTGCTTGACAATGAAACAAAAAAGGTAATACTAAAAAGAGATCATAAAACTCATAAATTCATTACGAAAACAGAAGGCGATAGGCTGGATGTTTATTATGATTCAGGCATTGATACAGTATCTACAACAATTTCGTTCAGGATTCATGACCCTGAAAAACCAATGATTATGATACCTTTGTCCAAATTATCTAAATTTGGTATGATTAGTTGATTGGAAAGGGTGTAAAGTATTAACCGCATAAATACAAAAAAAGCGCCATGCAATTCCAAGATAGTAAAAAATAAGGTGCCAGTGGCAATGATTTAACAACTTTTAAACACTAATTTTGCCCCGCAGGGCTTTTTCAAACAGCTCCGGCCTCAGCTATTTTCTTAAGTGAATTCTTAACATACTCCACGCAGGCAGCCAGCACGTTTTCCGTCTCCCCGCGCACATCCATCCCGGCCGCGCCTTCATGCCCGCCCCCGGTCCCGTTGAATTTTACGCTGATATCTTCCATCAATTTTGCAAGATTCACACCCCCATTCTGGGCTTCTCTCCTTGCGCGGGCGCTCACCTTGACCACATCATCCTGTTTAGACGCCACAAATACGACATCAGCCCCGATTGAGATTAAACCCGAAGCCGCAGCCCCGCCAAACGAACTGACCCGCGAGGTGACGATAATCCAGTCGTCAACCCTCTCAATCACAGCGCGCTGGGCAGCTTTTAAGAATGCAATCCTCATGGAAACATCCTGGGGAACTGACGACAGCATGTCCATTACTTCACTGTACTCGATGCCGCTTAATTCAATCAGTTCGGCTACAGCCTTGAACGAATCCGATGTCGCGTGCCTGAAATTGCCGGTGTCTGTGATGATTCCTGAAATCAGGGCAAACGCAGCCCGCCTCATAATCGGCGCCCCCATTGTCTTTAAAACATCAAGAACAATCTCGGCTGTTGAACTCTTGTTCCTGTGAAGATAAAAAGCCGCTTTTTCATTCAGCGATGTGGTCGCATGATGGTCGATAACAGCATATGTTTTTAATGGATAATCGTTCAATTGTGCAGGCGTGGACGTATCCACCACTACAACAAGGTCAAAATCCCCTTTGGGTTCGTTAACAAATTCGATATTCAACTGCCCGGCAATCTGGGACGCCACCCTGTCGCATCCCTCGACGACGCCGATTGTTCCCCCGACAGCTTCTTTTAACGCAAATGCGCTTCCCAGGGCGTCAGGGTCGGCATTCCTGTGGCATAAATAAAGAATGTTGTTGTAATCCAGCAGTTGATTATAGAATTCCGATTCGTCTAACTCCATAACCTACTGGGCGGCCGGAGTGCCGATTGCCTGTTTGAGCTGCTCCTGCAATTGCTGGAACCGCTTCTGGATGCGTTCTTCCTGGCGAACGAGGGTCTGAACGCGTAGGCTAAGAGTATCTTTTTTCTCCACAAGAGCTTCCTTTGTCTTGTCACGTCCGGTTTTTATCATCAAATCGCCGATAGCCCTGTAAACCACGGCATCATCTTCAAGTTTTTCAAGTTCCGAAAGAGCCAGTTCTGTCTCTTTCAAAGTGATTTCGACCTGGTTTTTCTGGACTGCGAGCGCCTGGGCTTGCTGCTGGATTTGCTGCAGCTGGGCAATCTGGTTTTGAATTTGCGGGGGTAATTCTGAACTCATTTAATTCACCTATAAATCTGGTGTAGTATTGCACAACATTAACTTATAACTTGTGTATTCAAAGAGAACACATCTCATACGTGATTTTAATAAGCCGAAGCCACCCATTGAGGGCAGCCCTCATCGATACGAGGTCGTTTGCCTCGACATTCAGGATAAGCGAATCAGCCTTCAGCGTAAGGGTTGTTTTCGTCCTCTGGTAGTCCTCTGCAAGTTCGGGGAGCAATGCTTCATAGATTATCCCGGATTTACTTCCGGCATCGAATTCGAATTCTGCGAGGACGAGCATGATTATCGATAAGGCTGCGTTTATATATTTACATTTGCAGGCTCTGTAAAATAGTTTGGTTTTTGATATAAAATATTAGCCACGGAGGCACAGAGACACCGAGAAATAATAACTCAGTGACCTCCGCGTCTCTGTGGCTAATTGCTTTTTGATTACAGGACCAAGGATTTTAGACTCACCATTTGCAGTTAAATTTTTAACCTTATCGATATTATAAGAATTGATCAAATATCCAATGGATTCATGGATTACTATTGAAATAATAATCATATCAGTACTGATTGTATTTTCTGCCTTTTTCTCGCTTTCGGAGACAGCAC